>JBLHWR010000019.1:0-25124 GCA_047629275.1 Gammaproteobacteria bacterium | reverse complement strand
GTTTGTAAATGGTGATGACTTTATTAAAGAGCTAATCGCCAAACGTGGCTAGCTACCTACTATCGCCAGAAGCGGCAAGAAGTATTGCTGAAATCGATACCTATACGGCTAAACAATTTGGGCCTAAGCAGGCCATACGCTATTTAGAAAGCGTATTAGATCGTTTAGAGTTTATCGCTGAAGATCCTCAGCGAGGCATGCATCGGCCAGAACTCAATGTTGATTGCTTTAGCTACTTTATTGGTTCTCATACAATTTACTATCGGGTAACCACAGGGCAAATTCAGGTTATTGATGTACTTCATCAATCAATGGAGCCCGCCCGCCATCCTACTAATACCAAAAGGACTAATGTTGATGAATAGGCTGAAAGCTACACTAAGCCACCATTTGAGAATTTAACCGTGGTCTGTCCCGAATGGCATGTAGTTACAATCAGTTGACTAGAGAGTTTAATTGCAATTTTACTGTTCGACTTCGAAATGATCTTCTCGCAGCAAAGCACGTCCATCGGCTTGAATTACCCAGACTTCGTTCGTAATCACCCCATGTGCATTATTCATTTTCCAATCTGCAGATACGCGTGCCGATTGCTCATCGAGAATTACCGTCGTTGTGTCGCTGTAAACCACATCGTCGAAGCCCTTACTAATAAGGTCCGTCCAAAACGCTAAAATTTCGTCTTTACCGGTGAATATTCCAAACGGTTTTACAAACATTACCGCATCTTCTTCGTAGAGGGCCGCAGCTCCAGCGGCATCACCAGAATTAAATGTATCTTTCCAGGCTTTGCTTGCGTTGGCAACCGCTATCTGAATATCTATGTCTGTTTGGGCTTTAGTCTCTGCAAATACGTTAGCTTCCTCAGCGCTTATTGGGGTTACTCCAAGAACGGCGAATAGCAGTGATACAACAACGGTAGTGCTTCTAATTTCATTAAACATGGGGTGTGCCTCTTAAAGGTTATTTAAAATTACATTTGAACCGGTTTTGCTCAGAATGCCTTTTGGTTCTTCGGAGTAGTTGTCGGTGACGGTCAATTCGTATTTTGTGATAGTGAGCATTTTTAATCGTATACGGTGTTGACTGAGTACATCTTGCCAAATTCTTATTGTTTGATAAACTGGCAATTTATGAAAATATATTTCATATTTTGAGAACAATAAAGCTATGATTTCAACTCTACCGCTCACGTTTGTCACTATTGTCGAACAAGGATCAATTACACTCGCAGCAGATAAACTGGATATCGCAAAGTCAGCCGTTAGCCAAAACTTAAAGCGTTTGGAAAATCAGTTAGGCGTTATGTTAGCCAATCGTACAACGCGCAGCCTGAGTCTTACACCTGCTGGGGAACAGTACTATTTACGCTGCAAAGAAATGCTTTCGCTAGCAAAGGTGGCCTCAACTGAAATGGAAAATTTCGGTGTTAGTCCATCTGGGCCTATTTCAATAACAGCGCCGCATGCCATGGTAGCGTCGATAATAGCACCGGCGATCTCAGCTCTAATCAGCCGATACCCAAAGCTCTACCCCACAGTAATTGCAGACGATGAGCGGATAGACTTAATTTCTGAAGGTATAGACATAGCAATAAGCGTCGGCTCACTAAATGATAGTAATTTGAAAGCGAAAAGGGTTGGGACACTTAGAGATGTTTTATGTGTTTCAAGTAAGCTGATGAAGCAATCTAAAATAAGTAATTCTCCAGCCGAAAAATCAGCCATCCAAGCCTTACCGTACATTGCCCATGCACGTGAAAATTCATCAATTGAGCATAAGCTTACCAGCACAAAACCTACGCACGCCATTCTCGTGAAATTTACGCCAACTCTCTTCGGCAATACTATCGAAACGTTGTTGTCACTTGTTAGAGAGGGGCTTGGTGTCGCGTTACTGCCAGATTTTTTAGTGGCAGAAGAATTAAAGTCTGGGAAGTTAATTAGATTGTTCCCTGATCACGGATTACCAGAAAATCCGATCTATGCGGTGCACCCATATGCCAACATGCCACCAAAATCAATTCTTGAAGTGATTAAAGCGATACAAAATGAACTGAAGCAATAGGTCCGCTGGTATTGTCAGAGTAACTTAAAAGTCAGATTATAAATCGCTATAATTTGACCATGCCTAAGAAAAATCTATTCAAATACTTTAAAACATCACACGAGATTATCCGGGTGGTGGTGATGTATTACGTACGTTACCCACTTAGCCTTCGTCAAGTCGAAGATATTCTCCATGAGCGAGGAATTGATGTCAGCCATGAAACAGTTCGCTTTTGGGTAGAGAGGTTTGGTCTTGAGTTTGCTGGAGAGATTGGCCGAAAACGAAAGGGGAGCCAATCTAATTGGCGTTGGCATATTGATGAGGTCATCGTTAAAATTAATGGAGAGCTGCATTATTTATGGAGAGCTGCATTATTTATGGAGAGCTGCATTATTTATGGAGAGCCATCGATCACGAAGGCGAAGTTCTTGAATGTTTTGTAAGCAAGCGGCGAAACAAGGCTGCGGCCTTGAAGTTTCTAAAGAAAACGATGAAGAAGCACGGTACGCCTAACAAAATCGTTACGGATAAACTACGTTCATATGGTGCCACACTCAAAGAGATTGGCGGTTTGAACTTACAAGATACAGAATGTTATTTAAACAATAGTTGTGAAAATTCGCACCTCCCATTCAGACGAAAAGAAAGGTCGATGCAAAAGTTTAAGGATAGGGTGACACTCCAGATTTTCACTAGTATTCATTCACAGATCTACAACCATTTTAATCACCAGCGGCATTTAAAAAAAAGAGCTATATTCAAACAACAACGAAGCGTTTCACTCTCCGAATGGCGAGGGCTGTTTGCTGCCTAGAATAAGTTCCGATTTACGGAATTTTACGGTTAGCTCGTTTTAATCTGACAACACCGCTGCTCATCACCTTCTAAGCGCCTGTTTCGCCCTTCACCGGCCTTAGGCTTTCGTACGTAGCTCACTGGGTTCACGGCTAGACCAATGTCCCATTCTCGAATAGCGGTATTGTATAAATGACTGAGTAGTGCGAGGTCTAACCTGACGGTGTTATTGCTCTTGCCGTCTTTTATGCGCTTATCTCTAAACGCGGCTATTTTGTCGGTAGTTAAGCTGGCAAAGCTGTAGCGACCGAAATGAGCGCTTAGAAATTTTGTGCAGATTTTCTTAGTAGGGGTAACTTCGACTAGATATCTTTTTAGTGCCGCTGAGATGAGTAATTTCTCTGAATCACTGCGTTGAATATAGACGCTTCGAACAATTTCGCCCTCTGTAGTACGTGACCAATCTTCAGTATCTCGCTTAATTCGAAATGTTTTTGAGACAATAGGCGAATAACTAAAGTTAGCATATAGCGCGGTTACTCGACACGTCCATGCGACGCGCCCTTCGGGCCAGCCTGCGGCTGTTCAGAATAGCTCCAGGCGATTTTGTCGAAGATTCATTCAAACCGACTACAAGCAACAACACAAAAAAAAGCCCGCACGAGGCGGGCTATTCATTTGAGTGGTGGGGCGTGCGCGGTTCGAACGCGCGACCACCTGATTAAAAGTGGCTGCTTGAAACTATAAACTTAATATAATCAAAGCCTTATAAGGTTAATTAGTTATAACAACAACTTCTTTAATATCAGTAGTTTAAGCTAATTTAGGGTAATTTACGCAAACTGAGCACTGTACCTAATTTGTACCTGTTTTTATATCGCTAATATTACAACAGTCTTTGGTCCCTAATAAAATATTCATCCTTCTATTGCATTAACATTTTCTCAGGCGCTGGAATCCAATGGGTTTTGTTCGCCCTTTTTAATCTTATTGATATGAAGTCTAAGCTCAAGTCTGTGGAGATTTAAAACTCGTTATGAAGTTTTTTTCAAACGTAAAAAACTAAAGACGTAAATATCCACATTCTAAGAACGTGGATATTTAATAAAAAATTAACTAACGATGATTACTAATGACCAATCATCCAAGGTCTAGCTGATGGAAATATCTTCTCACCAGTTGCGGTGTATAACATTTTTGAGGCCGATGAGACTTTGTGTTTATTACAGCCACTATGAGCGGCATGATGATGATCATGCGTTCGCCGATCTTCATTCGAAAAAATCGGCTCATGTTGACTCTTTTCATTCGTTTCATGCCCTTTTCGTTTGCTTTCAGGCATATCAAGAATGGTTGGTGGCACCATAATGATGCGCCCACAAAGCACCCCACATTGGGGGCACTTTGTAGGCTTAGCCGAGTCATCCATCGTAGCTAACTCATTAAATATACCGTGGTCTTGGCATTTATAATCGTAGACTGGCATATGTTTCTCCTATAAATCTGGGGCTAATGACACGTCTAAGCTATCGTCCAATTTATTATCTGGACCATCTTCTCCGGGCATCATGTCGAAGTCAAAAATATCCGTTGGTAGCCATAATGTTGCGCACGCATTCGGAATGTCTACCACACCACTGATGTGGCCTTGAACAGGCGCCGTTCCAAGAATTGCGTAGGCTTGTGCCCTACTGTAACCAAACTTGGTCATGTATTCGATTGCATTCAAGCACGCTTGTCGGTAAGCGATATGTACATCTAAGTAATGTTGCTCGCCTTCTTCATCAACAGAGATGCCTTCAAAAATTAAGTAATCATCGTATTTGGGTGCAATTGGGCTTGGTTTAAAAATTGGATTTTTAACCCCGTACTTACTCATGCCATCTTTTATTAAATTCACACGCATGTGAATCCAACCGGCCATTTCAATAGCGCCACAAAACGTGATTTCACCGTCACCTTGGCTGAAATGTAAGTCGCCGACCGATAAGCCGCCGCCTTCAACATAAACTGGAAAGTAAATTTTTGAGCCTCGAGATAAATCTTTGATGTCGCAATTACCACCATGCTCACGTGGCGGTACCGTTCTTGCACCTTCGGCGGCGGCGCTATCACGCTCTTCACCTTTTAAGCGGCCCATATGTGCCGTCTTATCACCTTGGGGCAACGTGGCTAAAGCTGGCACACGATCAGGCTCGGTATCAAACAGTGCTTTCTCACGCGTATTCCATTCATCAAGAAGTTCTTGAGAAGGCAAACATCCAATCAAACCAGGGTGAATTAAGCCAGCAAATTCAACATTCGGTATGTGCCTAGATTTAGTAAACATGCCATTGAAATCCCAGATTGACTTCTGCGCTTCCGGGAAGTGTTCGGTTAAAAAACCACCGCCATTTTGCTTTGAGAAAAAGCCGTTAAAACCCCACTGGCTTTCTTCAAAAGCACCAATATCTAAGATATCAACAACTAACAAGTCACCAGGCTCGGCGCCTTCTACACGCACTGGGCCAGATAAGAAGTGAACTTGGTCTAAGTCGACATCTCTAACATCTGATGCGTCATCATTATTGGCAATTTGGCCACCAGTCCAGTCATAACATTCGACAATAAAATCGTCACCCGGCTTAACCGTTTCAACCATTGGAATGTCTGGGTGCCAACGGTTATGGATTTTGTCATTGTCATAAGGTGATTCTTTTAAATCAACTTTAATAATAGTATCGGTCATAGTGATTTCCTTTAGTTGTTAATTAGTTACTGTTTAGAAGAAAGGGGTTGTATGGGATTAGCCAAATTAAACAGATAAGTATTTTTTGATTGTTTCGGTATCCACATTGTCCTTAGTGTCTTCATGGATAAACTTCCCTTTGTCGATAACGATAATGCGATCGGCAATGGCTAAGGTGAAGCTGAGAATTTGTTCAGAAACGATAATAGTAATGTCACGCATCTTCTTAATTTCATTCAATACGTTGGCAATATCCTTGATGATTGAAGGCTGAATTCCTTCAGTCGGCTCGTCCAATAAAAGTACTTTAGGGTTGGTGACAAGCGCTCTAGCAATGGCCAGTTGTTGCTGTTGACCACCGGATAAATTGCCGCCTTTACGGTTTCTCATTTCATGCAAAACAGGAAACAATGCGTAGATGTCGTCGGGGATTTTCTTTAATTTCGACACTTCCATGCCCGTTTCAATGTTCTCTTTTACCGTCAGTGTGGGAAAGATCATTCGACCTTGTGGAACGTAAGCAATACCATTTTCAACGCGTCGGTAGCTTTCAGTATTGGTAACATCAACACCGTCGACATTAATCGAACCATCGGTCGATGGCAGAACCCCAATCAGGGACTTAAACAGAGTCGTTTTGCCCATGCCGTTGCGCCCCATAATGGCTAAGGTTTCATTTTTCGGTACGGTGAAGTCGAGGCCATGAATAACTTCACTTTGCCCATAACTGACTTTAAGGTTGGAGACATTTAGCATTTGAATACCTTAGATTTTGTTGGTGAAATTGGTTTAGTTAGGGTCATGGTTGCAAGCACAATTAATGCCCCAAATACACTTCAATGACTTTAGGGTCGCTCTGCACATCACTCATTTTGCCGGCCGCCAAAATTTTGCCTTGATGTAGCACGGTTACTTTGTCAGCAATTTGCTCAACGAATTCCATGTCGTGTTCAATTACTAAAACCGAGCGACCTTTACTGATCTTATTTAGCAATTCGGCGGTCTGCTCGCGCTCTTTAACACTCATGCCCGCAACTGGTTCGTCTAACATCAATAATTGAGGGTCTTGAATTAACAGCATGCCAATTTCAAGCCACTGCTTTTGACCGTGACTAAGCAAGCCGGATTCAATGTCTAAGGAATCATCAAGCATAATTTCTCGGGCTATCTGATTCACTTTATCCATCACTTCCTGTGACCGTTTAAACAGCAAGGAGCCGAATACACCGCGCCCATAAGGATAAGAAATGACTAAGTTATCAAGCACACTCAGATTTTCGTAAATCGAAGGCGTTTGAAATTTACGCCCTACTCCTGCACGAACAATTTCATGTTCAGCCATTTTGGTCAGCTCTTGACCTAAGAACTTGATGCTTCCTTCGGTTGATTTGGTTTTACCGCAAATCAGATCAAGTACTGTGGTTTTACCGGCACCATTGGGGCCAATAACCACGTGCAGCTCATTTTTATCCAAATATAGGTTTAAGCTATCAACGGCTTTAAAACCGTCGAATGACACGGTTAAATCTTCAACTGCCAAAGTGAAATCTGTATTTGACGACATAGTTTGATCCTAAATTTTGTTTGCTTGGGTATTGGTTTTTTCAAGAGACGTTTTTTTAGCAAATGTCTTTTTAATAAAGGAGAATTTATTAGTAATATGGTGTCCATAGTCATCCCACAAACCCGCTAGGCCATTTGGAAAGAACATTACAACTGAAATAAATAGCCCACCCATTAGAAATAACCACATCTCAGGGAAAGACTCCGAAAACACAGTTTTGCCGTAGTTAATCATCAAGGTTCCATACACAGCGCCTATCAATGACATGCGACCGCCAACAGCGGCGAAAATAACCATTTCAATTGATGGCACAATGCCCACAAACGAAGGCGACATAAAACCCACTTGAAGGGTAAACATGGCGCCACCAATCGCTGAGATAAGTGCCGCAAAGCAATATATGAAAATCTTGAAGTTCGATACGTCATATCCCGAAAATCGAACACGGTCTTCCTTGTCTTTCATGGCTAGCAACAAACTGCCGAACTTACTGGTTAAAATAAAGCGTGAGACAATGATTACGGTTAGCAATAGCCCAGCATTCAGAAAGTAAAATATGTATTTTGCGCTGTCTGAAGTGATGTCCCAGCCGTTCAGTGTGCGTAAGTCGGTAATGCCATTAATGCCACCGGTAAAGCCTTGTTGGCCGACAATCAATATGGTCAGAATTACCGCAATAACTTGGGTAATGATGGCAAAGTAAACACCACCAACACGCCGTTTAAACATCGCCGTGCCAATAATGAACGCGAACAATGCTGGAACCGTTAAAATCGCTAATATTGTTAAAGGTAAACTATTGAAAGGCACCCAGAACCAAGGCAACTCGGTGATTTGATTCCAGTCCATAAAATCGGGGATGCCAGGCGTGGTCTGAATAGATGTATTTTCCGCTGACGATGCTTCTAGTTTAAGGAACATGGCCATGCCATAACCGCCCAAACCAAAAAAGACACCCTGCCCTAAACTTAAGATTCCGCCATAGCCCCATAACAAAACTAAACTGACCGCGGCAAAAGCGTAGGTAAGATATTTACCCACTAGGTTGAGACGAAATATATCTAAGAATAGTGGCATCACTACTAAAATTAATGCAGCCAATATTAGAAAACCTGTGAGGCCTTTTGTGCCCCCCATTAGTTTTTCATGTACAAAATTCATAATAGCTCCAGCTAAACTGATTTAATTAATTGGGTAAGAATTAACGACGAACCTTGCTGGCAAATAAGCCTTCAGGTTTGAACATAAGAATCAGAACTAGAGCGAATAAGGTATAAACCTTAGCCATTGAGCCACTGATAAAGAATTCGAGAATTGATTGCGCTTGTGCGATTGTGAACGCTGAGACAATTGTGCCCATTAAGCTAGCCGCGCCACCAAAAACAACCACCATAAATGTATCTACGATATACAGTGTTCCCGTTGTCGGCCCAGTAGACGCAATGGTAGTGAAGGCAGCACCAGCGATGCCAGCAATGCCACAACCAAGTGCAAAGGTATAACGGTCAACTTTTTTAGTATTGATTCCAACCGCACCGCTCATAATGCGGTTTTGGGTGGTCGCGCGTACTCGCAAACCCCAGCTTGATTTGTACAATAGGTAGAAAACACCCAAGGTCACGACAAATGTTAGGGCCAAAACAAACATGCCGTTAAGCGGTATATCAATCATTTCGGTTGGCTGATATGAGCCAAGCAACCAGTCTGGTGGAGTTGGGCTCACTTCGCGTGCGCCAAAAATCGAACGAAACGATTGCTGCATTATTAAGCTTAAACCCCAGGTGGCAAGCAAGGTATCGAGTGGTCGTTTATAAAGATGCCTTATCAGTGCAAATTCGGCTAGATAGCCTAAAACCCCCGCAACAAAAAAGGCCATCACAATTGCGAATATGAAATAGTACGGCATCAAGGCCGGTACATATTGTTCTGTTAAGGTCGAGATTAAATAGGTGGTGTAAGCACCAACGGCCATAAATTCGCCGTGTGCCATATTAATGACACCCATTTGGCCAAAAATAATAGCCAGGCCTAATGCCATTAATAGCAGCACGCTAAACAGGCTAATACCAGCAAAGCCCTGCATGGCAAATATCGACATTAACTCACTGGATGTGTACTCACTCACGTCAGTTCTCCGCAATTCATAATTAAAGTTAAAGAGGTTTCTTTGGTTTTTTTAAGTTAAAGACTGCCAACGTCCATGTTGGCAAATGAACTTCCTTAGATATTATTGATAACCTTTTGGAAAAGGATCTGGCTCAAGCAATTTTGATTCATAAACAACCGTTGCTTGACCATCTTTTTTCCATTTACCAACACGCGCCACACTCCATAAATGATGATTTGGGTGTAACTTGACATAACCTTCAGGTGCTGTGGTTAATTCAATGTCACCTTCTTCAGAGGCCGCAACGACCTTATCAACATCAAATGACCCTGCCTTTTCAACGGCGGCTTTCCATAACCATGGACCTAAGTAAGCCGCTTGCGTTACGTCGCCGATCACACTGTCATCGCCCCACATTTCTTTAAATGCAGCAACGAAAGCTTTGTTGTTTTCGTTATCTTGGCTTTGGAAATATTTCATAATTGAGTAAAAACCTTCTAAGTTTTCACCACCAATTCCGAGAACTTCATCTTCGGTTACTGAAATAGTTAACAATGTTTGTTTTTTTGCCGTGATGCCTGCCGCTTTAAGTTGTTTAAACCAAGCAACATTACTTCCACCAACAACAGCGGCATAAATTACATCAGGCTTTTTCAAGCGAATCTTATTAATAACCGAGCCAAACTGAGTGTCACCCAACGGCTTGTACTGTTCGCCAACGACTTTTCCGCCCAATACGTTTTCAATATGCTTGCGCGCAATTTTCATTGACGTTCTTGGCCAAATATAATCTGAACCGATCAAGTAGAAAGTTTTGGCTTTCTTCTCTTTAGCAACCCAATTTAGGCCGTCTAAAATTTGTTGAGTGGCTTCTTGGCCGGTGTAAATAACGTTTTTAGACTGCTCAAGACCTTCATAAAAGGTTGGGTAATAAAGCAAACCGTTTTCTTTTTCAAATACCGGGAGTACTGCTTTTCTAGATGCTGAAGTCCATGCTCCAAATACGGCGGCCACTTTGTCTTGAATAAGTAACTTACGACTTTTTTCAGCAAAGGTTGGCCAATCACTCGCGCCATCTTCTTGGATGATTTTAATTTGACGGCCTAGGATGCCACCTGATTCATTAATCTGCTTTATAGCCAACTTCTCGGCTTCTTGAGCACCGGTTTCACTAATTGCCATGGTGCCCGTTAGAGAATGTAAAATTCCCACCGTTACTTCTGTATCAGTAACGGCTAGCCCGGTTGTATTTGCACCATCTTGAGCACTGGCTACTGAAGTCGCTTGAAGGCTTAGCGCGAGCAAACAACTCCCCATTGTAAAAAATCGTCGAGTTCGACTAGGCAGCGAGCGCTTCCTAGACTCTCTGAATGTTATTCGTTGTATTGGCATCGTATCAACCTCATATTGTTTAATTAAATCGGGCAAACATCGATAAGAGATATTTGCCATGGTTACTACTTCTGTTCTGCGAAAGATTCATTTCGTTCTGCAAAAAAGTTAGTGAGGTCAATTATCTGGATACGACAATATTTTGGTATGAGCGCAAAGCACTAGTAATCTACGTAGTCCTACGTAGGAAATTAAAATCCTTTTTAATAACCAGTTTTTAGTAAAGATTAAACTTATTCACAGAATTCGCTCGAATTAAGTTCTTAATATTTTTATACGTAGTTTGACTAATATCGAGCTTTCCGGGTTAACGCTAAGATCAATTAAAGACTTTCTATTTGACAGGCGTTTATTTATAAAAGTGGCATAAAAATTGCTGCAATCAATATTTGCAGACATTCATTTTTTATCGATAACGAGTGTTCGGTGTTGGATAACTACGATATAGATTTAAATAAACTTTGA
Source organism: Gammaproteobacteria bacterium (assembly GCA_047629275.1). Classification (GTDB taxonomy): domain Bacteria; phylum Pseudomonadota; class Gammaproteobacteria. The sequence goes on along the minus strand of JBLHWR010000019.1, from coordinate 14,024 downwards.
CCGCCAGACAAAAAATATTCCGTGTAAGGCGAAGCTATAATCAATGGGTTAGTAATCAAACCTTAGAAGATTATGCTTTGCGATTCACCGCCAAAAGTGCGCGCAAGTGGTCATTAGGCCGAGTTGCAAATACTGCCTTGGGGGCAATATCCTTCTTAGCATTAGAGGCCATTGGTGGTGCCATTACCCTTAGCTATGGTTTTGATAATGCCGTAATTTCAATTTCGGTTGTCTGTTTAATTCTATTCTTAGCCGGAACACCTATTTGCTATTACGCAGCAAAATACGGCGTAGACATAGACCTTCTGACCCGAGGTGCCGGATTTGGTTATATCGGTTCAACGGTTACGTCGTTGATTTATGCGTCATTTACATTCATCTTTTTTGCGCTTGAAGCGGCCATCATGGCGATGGCTCTCAAATTGATGTTCAGTATACCGTTGAGCCTTGGTTACCTGATTTGTTCTGTCGCTGTTATCCCATTGGTCACACATGGCATAACCTTAATCAGTCGCTTCCAGCTCTGGACTCAGCCGTTATGGGTGGTGTTACAGCTATTACCCTTTTGCTTTATTTTGTATCACGATGCGTCCAGCATTAGCAATTGGCAACAATTTGAAGGCCTGAATACAACCGTTGATACAAATGTGAGCTTGATCTATTTCGGTGCAGCCTCGGCCGTTTTGTTTTCACTTATTGCTCAGATTGGTGAACAAGTTGATTTTTTACGCTTTTTACCAACAAAAACAGAGAAAAATCGATATCGCTGGTGGATTGCATTAATAGCCGCTGGGCCTGGTTGGGTAATTGTCGGTGCATTAAAGCTTTTTGCTGGCTCGTTTTTGGCAACCTTGGCGATTAATAACGGGGTTAACCCTGCTGAGGCAGCTGACCCTGCCAGAATGTATATTGTTGCCTTTAACTACGTCACGAATTCACCTGAAACCGCACTGATGATAGGCGGCTTTTTTGTCATTCTTTCGCAGCTAAAAATAAATGTTACCAATGCCTACGCAGGGTCAATTGCGTGGTCAAATTTTTTCTCTAGACTTACCCACAATCACCCCGGTCGTGTCGTTTGGCTAGTGTTCAATGTGATCATCGCCTTAACCTTAATGGAACTTGGAATTTATCAAACATTTGAACAGACACTAGGGGTATATGCAATTGTTGCGGTTGCTTGGGTAGCAACATTAGTAGCCGACTTAGTTATAAATAAGCCACTTGGGCTTAGCCCGAAAGATATTGAGTTCAAACGCGCTTACCTTTACGACATTAACCCCGTTGGAGTTGGTGCAATGACGATAGCAACCGCGTCAGGGATGCTTTGCTACTTCGGAACATTCGGTGAAATAGCTCAAGCATTGGCGCATTTCATCACTATTATTACGGCCCTTATTAGCGCGCCCACTATCGCGGTTATAACAAAGAGCAAGTACTACATCGCTCGTCAACCTGACCCAAACTTTGGTCATAGCGAACCGGTCACTGCTTGTGTGATCTGTCTCAATGAGTTCGAGAATGAAGATATGGCATTATGCCCTGCTTACAATGGCGGAATATGCTCGCTTTGCTGTTCTCTGGATGTGCGTTGCCATGATTCTTGTAAAGAAACCCCGACTTTTGTACAAGCAATAGCGACAAAATTAACGCAATTATTCCCTTCGGTACTCGGTCGCTCGTTTAATCATCACTTAAGCCAATTCATTTTTCTTTTGCTGGGTATTGCGTGTGTAATTGGCTCAGTATTAATCTTGGTATATAACAATGTTGCGGTCGAATACAGCACTTTTAAATTCCTCTTGGCTAATACTTTATGGAAAGTATTTTTTATTTTAGCCATTGTGGCCGGTGTAGTCGCTTGGCTAATTGTTCTAGCAAATAAAAGCCTTAAAGTCGCGGAGACAGAATCAAACACTCAAAATCAACTTTTGATGGAAGAGATCGAGGCCCATAAAAAAACAGATTTAGCCTTACAAACTGCAAGGAAGCACGCGGATTCTGCTAACAACGCTAAAAGTCGATATGTCGCTGGAATCAGTCATGAGTTAAGAACACCCCTGAACTCTATTTTGGGATACGCACAACTTCTCGAACAAAACAAAACCATTCCGCAAAAAGAACAGCACCAACTCTCGGTGATAAGAAGTAGCGGTGAACATTTAGCTGATTTAATCGAAGGCCTATTAGATATTTCTAAAATTGAGGCTGGGCGATTAGTTTTATATCGCGACAAAGTAAATCTTAGTGAAGTAATGAGACAGCTTGAATCAATGTTCAGATTACAAGCCGAATCCAAAGGTCTAACGTTTAAGTATGTCGCTCCATTGGATATCCCCGAATTTGTGAGTATTGATGAGAAACGCTTAAGGCAGATTCTAATTAACCTGCTATCAAATGCCGTAAAATTCACCCAACAAGGTCAAGTAACCTTGACTCTGCTGTATCGAAATGAAGTAGCAAAATTTGAAATAAGTGATACCGGAGTCGGAATCCCAGAAGATGAAATGGAAAGGATGTTTATGCCTTTTGAGCGAATACGACGTGCGGGTGTACCAAATATACAAGGCACTGGTTTAGGCCTAACCATAACAAAACTTCTTACCGATATTATGGGCGGCAACCTTACGTTAAAAAACAACACACAAGACGGGCTAACCACTGTTGTAAGCTTGATGTTACCTAAAATTTTCAACAGCGAGAAAGCGGTAACTCAAAAGTTAGTTACCGGTTACCAAGGAGATCGTAAGGTGATCGTTGTTGTTGATGATGAACCAAACCATAGAGGTTTAATTGCCGACTGTTTAATGCCTCTTGGGTTTACTGTTCTTGAGGCACATGACAGCGAGTCATGCTTGAGCTTGTTTGAAAACTGTCACCCAGATTTATCTTTTTTAGACATATCAATGCCAGAAGTAAATGGCTGGCAATTAGCTGAAAAACTCAGAAACAAGGGTTACCTGAACCCAATAATTATGGTGTCTGCCAGTAGTGGTGAACGCATCTATGCCAACCTACCCGAAAATAGAGTTGATGACTTTCTTGTAAAGCCTGTAAAGCTTGATGAACTAACGGCAAAACTAGGCGAACACCTCAACTTAACCTGGGAGTTTGATTTGAACAAGACCGCCTCAATTACGGCAGCAACGTTTGATATCGAAAAACATGCGCTTCCTAGTCACACCGTTTTAAGTGAATTATTAGATTTAATTAAAATTGGGCATTTATCTGGCTTTAATGATCGACTGAAGCGTTTAATTATCGATCAGCAAGGCAACAAGAGTAAAGAAAGTCATTTAGAGTTTCTTAATTTTATGGATATGCTGGCGAACAACGTTGAGTTGGCAATGATAAAAACTACCATCGAACAATCACTCAAAATTAATAGGCCGCAACTGTGAAAGATATCGTTTTAGTTGTCGATGATTCCCCGGAAACATTGGGCATGTTAAATGCATCCCTAAATGAAGCGAATATGACGGTGTTGGTTGCTTTGGATGGGAATCAAGCATTGTCTATTGCACAAAGTATAAAGCCTGACATCATACTGCTTGATGCGATCATGCCTGGCCCTGACGGCTTCGAGGTATGCAAGATGTTTAAACAAGACCCCGATTTAAAATCCATACCTATTATTTTTATGACCGGGCTCAGTGATACTGAGAACGTTCTGAAAGGTTTAGAGGCTGGCGGAGTCGACTATGTCACGAAACCCATCAACACCGTCGAATTACTGGCCAGAATGACGGTGCATTTAAAGAATGCGCGACATGCAATCAATACGCAAATAATGCTCGATGACTCTGGGCACTTCGTCTTTTCGGTCAATTCACGAGGTCAGCTAGTCTGGTCTACGGATCAAGTTAATCAGCTTATTGAGTTTGATAGGCATGGTGAAATTTGGCAGCAATCAGAGTTTGAACCAAACCTAAAATCATGGTTAAAACATAAACCCGGCATAAACGAAACGCTTTCAATTAGTACACCCACTCGAAACCTGCGTATCACACTCTATCGAATCACCAATAATGAAGAATATTTGTTACGGGTGTTAGATACTGACACAGCTAATGAAATCACAACTCTGCGTGAGAAACTAAAATTAACTAATCGCGAATCAGAGGTGTTGCTGTGGATATCAAAAGCAAAAACTAATCCAGAAATTGCTCAAATATTAGGTGCGAGCCCTAGAACTATTAATAAGCACAGTGAGAACCTGTATAAAAAACTCAACGTGGAAAACCGAACTGCAGCGGCTTCAATTGCCTTACAAATCTTTGAGCATAATTAATCGAGCGTTCAAGTACTCCTTTGTAACTAACGAATCAAGCAATCTCCAAACAGTGGTCGTCAGAACTTAGAATTCTGCTTTAAATTTGCAACCAGTTACATTGTTACTGCTTGCTCAGTTCTACGCAATTGTACTTATACCTAGGGGTAAACCCCTCATTCATTTTTTATCTAAAGAACTAAATAATAGCCTCAGTCGCTACTAAATCTAAGGTTCTATTATATGAAAACTAAACATTCAAAAACGAGTTCATCACTTCGAAGTACCCTTCTTATTGCCCCTTTGCTTATTGCTGCTAATTCAGCAAACGCCGGCGGCACTATTAAAATTTCTGAAAATTCAAGCATTTCTCTCGGTGCTGGCATGCGAACACAAGCTGTCATTGCTGAAGATGCCGCCCCTGATGGTGGCAGTAGCTTTGATGTTGATTTGGCAAGTATGCGCTTCTATGTAAGCGGTCAAGTTAACGACACGATTAAATTTACGTTTAACACTGTTCGCTGGGATAATGAAATAGACGTTCTAGACGCAATAGCTCAATTTGAGTTCTCAGATTATTTTAATGTGTGGGCAGGCTTGATGCTAACTCCGGCTGACCGTATTGAAATGAACGGCCCCTATTATGGTTTAAGCTGGAATCAATATACGCAACCATTGTATGCGTCTGATCAAGATGCGCCGGGTGATGGTGTGCCTGGTGCTGCAGGTTCAGTCGGTCGAGACACAGGCGTTACCGTGTGGGGTGCTGCGGGTAAATTTCAATACGCGGTAGGCTTATTTGACGGTATTGAAGGTGGGCCGAACACTAGTGATAGCCCACTGATTGCAGGACGCTTTGCCTATAATTTTCTCAATAAGGAAGACAACCCTGGTTACTATACATCAAGTACTTATCATGGTGGCCTTGGTAATATTTTCACACTCGGATTGTCATTTCAAGCACAGTCAGACGGCGTAGGTTCAGCTGAACAATCAGGCGACTTTTCTGGGGTCACACTCGATCTATTATCTGAAACTGTGTTAGCCAACAAAAATGTATTGACCATTGAAGCCGAATATAAAAGCTTTGACTCAGACTTCACCGGCACGCCATCTGCAAACCCCATTGCTGGCTGTGATTTCTGCTTATTTGACGGTACATCAACCTTTGCAACGGCAGCCTATTTATTCAAAGGCGATGGCTACGGCGATTTTCAACCCTATGTTCGTTTTGTTAGCAACGACCCTTCCGAAGGTGAATCAAGTGACTTAACAGAAATTGGTCTTAATTACGTCATCAAAGGTCATAACGCTCGATTCAACATCAATTACGGAAACGGCGACGCCAACATTACCGGCTACCAAGGCTCTGATGCAGGCGTACTGTCAATTGGCTTTCAACTGCAAATATAATCTGTATTTGTTTAAGAGGCTTAGTGAATTCTAAGCCTTTTTTATTCCTTCAAAAGTATCTGGTATCTGTTTGTTTCTTCATAACGAGAAAAGGAAAACAGACACTTTAATTTATGTACTTTTTTAAAAATTTTTATTTAAATGCCTAGGAAGCCGATCAGTAGGTGATTTAAATTATCAAGAAAATCAATTCTTAGACTTTAAAGACTAAAGTTTAAGCCCTCCTTTGTCGCAATTTTAAAAATTAAAATACGTAATCTTACGTATGCCTCTGGGGAAAACAGCGGATTCAGTTATTGGCTTAAGGGATTAATAATATAGTTAACCATAAACACTAGAATGTCTTAAATGAAAGCTTCCTGGACCAACAAGTTCCCTTCTATAAAAACTGATTAAGTACACCTTTATAATTATCAGCTTGCAGTTACTCTCGACACAGCATTATAGGCCGTACTTTCATGGAACTTATAGAATCAAAAGACACCGTACGGCCAAATTCAAACATTAAAATAGCAGAAAAATTTAACCCACGTTATCACGCAGCTGAGCGTATGAAAGCTGGCGAATGGCATGCTGATTTAAACTTAGAAATTGAGCAACGACCAGCCGGTGCCAGACTAGTAAGTTGCAAGCGCAATGGGCCTTTGCACGTACAAAAAACATTTTATCCAGAAGGTGACGATATTGCACATCTTTATATATTGCACCCTCCAGGCGGTTTAGTTTCCGGAGATTCATTAACGATAAACGCACAAGTAGGTCGCGCTAGTTCCGCACTGATTACCACACCAGGTGCTGGCAGAATTTATGGTTCAAGAGCAACGGCCAGACATCAAATTCAACACAATAATTTGCGCGTTGCCACTCAAGCAAGCCTTGAATGGTTTCCGATGGAGACTCAGTTTTATTCAGGCTCCAATGGCGTTAGCAATACTCGTGTAGAGATTGAGGATGGCGGAACTTTTATGGGTTGGGATATCGCCAGCTTGGGTTTACCCGCCAGTGGTCGCCCGTTCACTTCAGGCAAAGTACGGCAAGCAATAGAAATATCCTACAAAGGTGAGCTGTCGTGGATCGAACGTTGGCATTTTGATGCCAATGATCATGAATTCTTAAACAGCCCAGTCGGCCTAAATGGCTACAGCGCTAATGGTGTATTTGTCGCTGGCCCGTTCCATGACGAACTGCCTGACGAACTGATGAAACGGCTTCACTGTTTGTGTCAAACAGTGAGTAAGCACAAACACGGAGTTGCCGGCGTGACACAAGTGGGTCAATGGTTAGCCATGAGATACGTTGGCACAAGCACCACAAAAGCACGCGAATACTTTACGCAAGCTTGGCAAGAACTTCGCCCAGCATTAATCAATCGAGTCGCATGCCCTCCACGCATTTGGGCTTGCTAAGCATTATTGGAACAAATATAGATCATGGATTTACTGCCCAGAGAAAAAGACAAATTGCTTTTATTCACCGCTGCACTGATGGCTGAAAGACGACTGATGCGCGGCGTTAAATTGAATTACCCTGAAACAGTCGCCTATTTAAGCATGATTATCATAGAAGGTGCGCGCGACGGCAAAACAGTGGCAGCTTTAATGAGTGAAGGTCGCGAAGTACTCAGCATTGATCAAGTGATGCCAGGCGTTGCCGAGTTGGTTGATGAGGTTCAAGTTGAAGCAACGTTTCCTGATGGCACCAAACTGGTGACCGTACATCAACCTATAAACTGAGCGCTGATGAGCATGACTAAAAAACAGACGTTTAAGCCAGGACAAATTGATGCTAAGGGCTTGCCGATTACAATTAATAAAGGCCGAGATACGCTTTCGTTGTGGGTTGAAAATAATGGTGACCGACCTATCCAAGTGGGCTCTCATTATCATTTTTATGAGACCAATTCGGCGTTAATATTTGAGCGCGAAAAGTCTAAAGGCTTTCGATTGAATATAGTCGCGGGCACGGCTGTTCGGTTCGAACCCGGCCAGGGTCGTGATGTTGAATTAGTTCGTTTTGGTGGCGCACAACGTGTATTTGGTTTTCGTGGAGATGTGATGGGCGCACTGGAACCCAGTAAAGCCACGGGCACTCAAAGTACGGTGACCGTTGAGAGAGAAGCTTACGCACAAATGTTCGGCCCTACCCTCGGTGACCGTGTAAGGCTTGCTGACACCAGCCTTTGGATAAAAGTTGAGGAGGACTATACGGTTTACGGTGATGAGGTAAAGTTTGGTGGCGGTAAAGTCATTCGTGACGGCATGGGCCAAAGCCAAGCCTCATGTGTTGACTCAATGGATACCGTTATCACCAACGCCTTGATTTTAGACCACTGGGGAATTGTCAAAGCCGATGTTGGCCTTAAAGAAGGGCGCATTGCCGCCATCGGTAAAGCTGGCAATCCAGACATACAAGATGGTGTCACCATTGTCATCGGTGCTGGCACTGAAATTATTGCCGGAGAAGGGTCAATATTGACCGCGGGTGGTGTAGATGCCCATATTCACTTTATTTGCCCGCAACAAATCGACGAAGCCTTAATGTCGGGCGTTACCACTATGATTGGCGGCGGCACTGGGCCAGCTACCGGCACAAACGCCACCACCTGCACACCGGGGCCGTGGAATATCCATCAAATGCTTAAATCTACTGATGGCCTACCAATGAATTTTGGATTCTTAGGTAAAGGTAATTCCAGTCAGCCTGAGGCTTTACGTGAGCAACTGGACGCCGGCGCTTGTGGCCTAAAATTGCATGAAGATTGGGGCACTACTCCCGCTTCAATTGATTGTTGTTTAAGTGTCGCCGAAGAATACGATGTGCAAGTTGCTATTCACACCGACACACTTAATGAATCGGGTTTTGTTGACGACACTTTAAACGCCTTTAAAGGTCGTACAATTCACACCTATCACACCGAAGGCGCTGGCGGTGGTCATGCGCCCGATATTATAAAAGCGGCGAGCTTGGAAAACGTATTACCCTCGTCGACCAACCCTACTCGCCCTTACACCATCAATACCGTTGACGAACATTTAGACATGTTGATGGTTTGCCATCACTTGGACAGCAACATCCCCGAAGACGTCGCCTTTGCCGACTCTCGTATTCGTAAAGAAACCATTGCCGCCGAAGATATTCTTCACGACTTAGGCGCTTTTAGTATGATTGCTTCTGATTCTCAAGCCATGGGCCGTGTCGGCGAAGTGGTCACTCGCACTTGGCAGACAGCGCATAAAATGCGCGAGCAACGTGGCCCTCTTAAGGAAGACATCGTTGATGAAAGCACTGGCAGCCATGACAATTTCCGAGCTCGACGCTATGTCGCCAAATACACCATCAACCCAGCCATTGCTCATGGCATTAGCCACGAAGTGGGAAGCATCGAAGTAGGCAAACTGGCCGATTTAGTACTTTGGAAACCAGCAATGTTCGGCATTAAACCTAGCCTAATAATAAAAGGCGGTTTTATCGCAGCGGCCCCAATGGGAGACCCAAATGCCTCAATTCCGACGCCACAACCGGTGCATTACCGAGCCATGTTTGGCGCTCAACCTGGTAGCGCTTCATCCAACAGCATTACCTTTGTGAGCAAAACGGCATCAGAGAGCGACTTAGCCAAAACGCTGGGTTTAAAGCGGCGACTGGTGGCCTGCAGCAATACCCGAGACATCAAAAAAAGTGACATGTTACTGAATGACGCAACACCTGAGATATCCGTAAACCCTGAAACCTATGAAGTGTTGGCCGATGGTGAATTTCTTACCTGTGAGCCAGCAACTGAGTTGCCGCTTGCGCAACTGTACTGCCTATTTTAACAAATGCTGATGTAACAAAAACATGATAGAAATATATCAACGAATTCAAGGACCTCAGAGCGAAGAAGCCGATCATCGACTTCTGTTGACGCATGACGAAAGATGTCGTGCACGGCTTAAAACAGAAACCACTGACGGTACGTCTGTTGGGGTGTTTTTACCGCACGGCCAACCTTTAACAATCGGCGAACATTTATTAAGCGATTGTGGTCAAACACTGTGCGTTGATGGCGCGGCAGAACCGATTGTCTCGGCCAGTTGCGATGACCCGTTGTTGTTTGCTCGGGCTTGCTACCACCTTGGAAACCGACATGTGAAAATTCAAATTGCAGAACGAATTTTGCACATAACCCCAGACTCAGTACTCGAAGACATGCTAGTTATGCTTGGCCTTAATGTTCGTACAGAGCACGCTATTTTTATTCCTGAAAGCGGTGCTTATCACGGCAAAGCTCACAGCCATGAGCATTAAAGTCGTCCTTAGGTTATCTACATGAGTTTATCGGCATGACATTGGCCAGCTTACGTTTACTGCAACTGTGCAGTGCAAACTTACCAACGGGCGCCTATGCGTTTTCCTTAGGCTTAGAAACTGCTACTGAAGAAGGTTGGGTTACCAACCGAGACCAAGCACAGAACTGGTTAGAAGTTCAATTACGCTATAGCGTTGGTGGCAGTGACCTACCTATTCTCTTACGCTCATTAAACGCGTTGAAAATCAATGACGTAGAAGCCCTGCTTCATTGGAATTGGATGGCCTTAACATTACGAGAAACCAAAGAGTTAAGGTTGACGGATTCGGCGACTGGCGAAGCACTGATGAGAGTCCTTAAGGGTTTAGAAAATGGCCATTTAAATAATGCACTTGCTAACCAAACAGAAATCAGCTTTGTAACGGCTTTTGCATTTGCCGCTCATCAATGGCGTATTCCCCAAGACGACGCGTGTGTCGGCTACGCATGGTCTTGGTTAGAAAATCAAGTCGCTGCGGCCACCAAGCTTGTACCACTTGGCCAAACTCAGTCTCAACAACTATTAGAAATACTACAACCCAATATATTAATCGCACTTGACTACGCAAAAATATGTGCCGATTGCAACATTGGCGAGAGTTTGCCAATGTTGTCAATAGCAAGCTGCTGGCATGAACACCAATACAGCAGATTGTTTAGATCTTAATTTTAGGAGAACACTATGAATGAAAAACAAATTCGTCCAGCGCTAAGAGTTGGCGTCGGCGGCCCAGTCGGATCGGGTAAAACCGCCCTATTACGCTCATTATGTCAGTCTATGAGAGACACTTATAATATCGCTGTTGTGACCAACGATATTTACACTCAAGAGGACTCTGAATTTCTCACTCGTAACGGTGCCTTAGATGCCGACAGAATAATTGGTGTTGAAACCGGCGGCTGCCCGCATACAGCGATTCGTGAAGATGCATCAATGAATCTAGCCGCCATTGATGAATTAAATGCTCGTCACTCAGGCTTGGACCTTATCTTTGTTGAAAGCGGTGGGGATAATTTATCAGCTACTTTCAGCCCAGAGTTATCCGACCTTACTCTGTATGTAATTGACGTATCAGCCGGAGATAAAATCCCACGTAAAGGCGGCCCAGGTATCACAAAGTCAGATTTGCTCATTATCAATAAAACCGACTTAGCGCCTCTCGTAGGAGCCTCTTTAGAGGTCATGGATAGCGACACAAAATTAATGAGAAAAGAGCGCCCTTTCGTTTTTTCCAACCTTAAAAAAGCTCATGGCCTTAAGGATATTATCAACTTTATTGTAAGTGCCGGCATGTTACCCGAGCGCCCCATTCAACAATTTTCAGGAGTATAATTTTGAAAAATTTAACTAAAAAATTAAGCCTAGTCTTTGGTTTACTTGCGGCGACTTCAGTATCCGCTCATTCGAACCATGCTTCACATACACACTTCGATGAATTTGCCTTAATTGTTTCTGGCTTGTTAGTAAGCGCTTATATTTTATATCGACTTATCAGTGCTCATAAATCATTAATGATAGACAATCATAAAATTTTTGAAAAATAAAGTCATAAATTAGCTCGACTGCACTAGCACTAAGCGAACTCGCTTGACGATGATTCGGAGCTATACCCGGCTTGGCTTCGCCCGAGCAATACCCTCGGTAAACTTATCACCCAAAGCTGCCGTTCAGGTATTACGATAAGGCCTATATAACAGGCGCGCGTTGTCTACGCGCCTGAGCACACGAAGTGTGCGGTAGTATTTGAACTTATAGTTAATCAAATACAGCTTTAGCTCGATTGTGCGTAAAAGTTGTGTGTTAACTCCGCAGGAGTTATCCATGACTTTTTCCACATGAGAGTAGTAGACCTTATCCACATAATTTCATGACTATGGCGAAGCCATTAAAAAAGGATCACCCCAAAGATCCGTTAATTATTGGGGAGTGACATTCTGTGGGTAAGTGCGAACGAGGATTGAGGTTGATTTCGCTAACCCAAATAGTCGATAGTGACATCAATTCGCCCATGGCCTAATTCTGTTGAAACTATGAGTCTAGCCCTTAAGTCTAATGCTTGTTCAGCCTCAGTCAGAATTGGCCTTTCGCCTTTACAAATCATTGGCGGGAGCAGCCCATTGGTAAGGACAATGTATCGCTGTTGCGCATAGTGGTGTCGTAAGCCATGCGCTTTTCGAATCTTGGTTTTAGTTAGATGATAATCGCGGTGTGACTTGTATTGAGCAAAGTCCATCGCTCCGGGAATAAGTGATGTCTTTTGATCTGCAAGAGACTTTATGTCCTTAAGTAATTCTTTTTGTGCCGCAGTGGTAATTGGAACTGATCTTTCTTTACCCCCTTTAGTCCACGAGGCTTGTAGAAATATGGATTCTTTTTTGACGGCAATTGATGGAATAAATTTCGCTGCTTCCTCTCGCCTTAAACCAAATTCCTGCTGTAAAAGAAGGCTGATCTGTAAATAGTTTGGCAGCTTTTCTAACTGATACTGGGTGACAGTGAACGCCTTATTGTATCCCGATACACGCTGTCTATTCGGTATACCTAGACTCCGATTGTCTTTAGGAATAACGCCAGACCGTCCAATTTTTTCGGCCCACCATCTCAATGCAGACATCCTGTTTTTAAGGGTACCGCGAGCGATTGGTTTATGTGTTACTTCAGATGGAGTGGTTAGCCAATGCTTCACGAGCGCCTCCACATGTTTGGCTCTAAGTGACGTCGCTTTCATATGCCGGAAACCCTGCTCTTTGAGTTGTCTAGCGATTAGCTTTAATTGCTTCTTTCTCTGCGCTTGGGTGCCATACGAGCCATCGTGGGCGCGCTTGCAAAGGGTTAGTAAATCATAAGTTAAAGTGTCCATAACGATCCTCGGTTGATTAGTGGTAGTCCCGCAGCGGATTCAGCAAGCTGACCCGTGGATAAAGCAGGAAATTAAAGTCGCTCGTTACACGACTTGCCAATTGGCTCGTTATGGAATGGCCACAACGTACTACGTAAAACCAAAATGATGGTTAGTCATAAGAACCTCCTAAAGGAAAGTGAAATGAAACAGGCACGCGCAAAGCGCCTGAATCGGATTGAGCTTAATGACAAAAAGCCCGTTGAGTAAATGTATCGTTACCGAAAGGTTTGATACCGGATGGATAAATCGCTTGTGGAAAGCGTACTAGCTAAAAGCGTAGTTGGTGCGCAAGCTTTGCGTAGCTCGCTAGAAGTCCCCAGTGGACGATGCTCTCAGGGGTATACATCGATGTTGTAATTACCCTAGCACAGAAATTTCGAGATTCAAAAAATTGGCGATGAATTCCTTGTCATCCCTCGGTCATCCCATAATTAAGGCTAATTTGCGCCTACATCCTAGCGTCGCGCGCCCCGTCATTACCTGTTGTAATGACGGGGCGCGCTATCTCAGTTAGAGAAAATATTATACGAGTTGTACGTGTAACGTCTTACCGATAGCCTTAGCGGCGTTGTCTAACGTGTGCAGAGTCACTGACGTATTCGTGGGGTCAAGTAGCCGATCAAGCGCTGAACGACTTGTATCCATTAGCTTGGCCATGCTCGTTTTAGAGATGTTTTCTTTTTCCATTTTTTGTGAAACCTGCCAAGCAACAACGCGCTTAATCGCCACCGCACTTACCTCGGCAGAATCACCCGCCTCTTCAAGTAGGTCATCAAACGATGAATCAATGTGTGCATTCTTTTTAGCCATGAGCCACTGTACCGTTTTTGGTACATTCAATCAAATTTAGAATGAGTCACATGAATGGCCTTGCAGCCCGTTCACTACAAGCCCCAAGCCTTCGGTAAGCTCAAAATAATTTCTAGACGCTGCGATGCAGCAGAATTTATTTTGGCTTAGGGCTGTTCCTTTGCCTCCTTGCTAGTGTTTGCGCCTACGGGGTTTTAAGTAGCTTGCGCTGCGCGCCTCACAACTAAAACCCCGTCGAGCTATTTTGATTAACAATACAAAGTGTATTAATATGTAATACATATTGTATTGAGGAATAATT
>JBLHWR010000018.1:0-25166 GCA_047629275.1 Gammaproteobacteria bacterium | reverse complement strand
GTTGATTGTTTCCTGTGCCATGCTAGTCGTAACGATTCCGTATACTAATAGGCAAGCAATAGCAACTGATTGAATTTTAAATTTTATCATTCCCTAAATTCCTGCCTGTATCAGGCGCCAAACTAAAGGGGCCGGAGGTACATGGGAATAATTCGCAATATTGATATCACTCAATTAACCCTGTTTAGGCCTTCCTCGTGCGATGTAACCAACTGATTTACCTAATGTCGCCTCACTCCGTTCTTTAAAAAGATTGTTTCCGAGCGGTACAGAAAACGCCACTGCTTTTCGCACATCATCGACATCTCTAGCATTCAGAACTCCTAATTGCATGACAATGATAACTCGATCACCGGTAATGACCAGCATGATCAACCCTATTCGCTCGCAAAGGTTCATTTCAATAGACCGATAACAGGTTAGCAAATACTGCTCCGCGTCTATCAAACTAGCCTTATGACGACCCTCCCAGAGGGTGCCTGTTTTCCGATAATTTTTATTGATGTATTGAACCTATCGGTTTCCCAACCATTGCATCACTCGAGATATACCGGATTCTGTACAGGGTGTCATTAATAGGTGAATATTATTAGTCATCAATACATAGTCATGAATAGCGATGTCGTATCGCTCGCATGCATTACCCAGACAATCCAGGAAGAACCAATAATTCTCTTCTTCGAAGAAGCAAGGGTTTCTATCATTGCCACGTTGAACAATATGATTTGGTATGCCCGGCAGATACATCCTTGGTTTTCTTGGCATCGGAATTCCCTTTTCCTGTATAAACATCGTTTTTCTGAGTATATACGATATCTTTATTATTGTGAGGGGTTCTCATGTACCTCCGACCCCTTTAACTATTATTCTCGATTTAAGTCCGGGCTCTTGTTGAAGGAGAGTTTTTACTTCATCTAACATGCGGACTTTTATTTGTTAAATTTTAGCTATAATTTGTTTATCTAAAATAGAAGCGGCTCGATAAACGAGCCGCACTTTTTAGGAATGTTATGGATCAATCCTACTTTATGTGTCGCTCCACGCTAGCCTATTTACCTAATCCCATTTAAGCGCGCCACCAGTTTGATATTCCGTTACTCGTGTTTCAAAGAAGTTCTTTTCTTTTTTAAGGTTGGCTTGCTCATCTAACCACGGCAACGCGTTTGTTGCCCCAGGGAAAGGCGTTGCATGGTTTAGTTTGCTCGCTCGGCGATTGGCAATGAAACGGAATTGAGCAATATGATCAGTCGCGTTGTAGCCCAGAATTGGATCAGGCAGCAAATAGTGCGCATATTGAGCTTCTGCCGCTTCGGCTTCTTCCCACATATTCTGGATTGCTTTTGGATCGAGCTTTACCTTTTCTTCGATAATAATCTGGTTGCAAACGCGAATACCAAAAGAGGCATGCATCACCTCGTCACGCATGATGTATTGCAATTGCTCAGATGTTCCTTTCATTAGGCCGCGACGTTGCAGCGCAAAGATTGGGCTGAAGCCATTATAAAACCAAGTGCCTTCAAAAACGCCAGAGAAAAAGGTGTAGGACATAACGAAATTTTCTAACTCGTCTCGGTTTGTCAGATCTATGTCAGATCTTAATACTGAGTTAAGTCGATCATTGCACATTTGAATCTTATGGTTAATTTCTGGAACCACGCGATAACGATTATAAATTTCGCCCTGATCTAAGCCCATTGTTTCGATGCAATGCTGGTAGGTCCAGGTGTGCATGGCTTCTTCATAAACCTGACGAGCCTGATAAATTTGTAATTCAGGCGCAGTCATTTTTTCCATGACAGCTAGACCGATATTACGCATCGCTAGAATGTCTGACGTTGTTAAGTAAGACAAGACGTTCTCATAGACATGGCGTTCTTCTAGCGTCAACTTGTGCTGGAAGTCGTGCAAATCTTGCGTCATGTTAACGTCGAGCGGTGTCCAATGGTTTTTATTGGCATTAAGGAAATACTCCCATGCCCAAGGGTATTTGAACGGTGCTAGCTGATTGATATCAGCCAGGCCGTTTACAACGCGCTTGTCATCAACATTGATTGGCTTAGCGGCCACTGGGCTAAAGGTTGGTCTTTGAATGTCGGAACGCTTGTCGCGCACAACCGTTGGTTGTTGTGTAATGTCCAGATGAGTGGTGTCAGTAGGTTCTGCAACAACAGGCGCTGATGTACTGACAATGGCTAATTCTGGCGTGACGTTTGGCACTCTGGGTTCTAGTGGTGCGAGTGGGTTATCCCAATTAAACATGTTTGTCTCCGAAATGAATGTGGTTATTTATTACTATGTTGTGAGCCATTACTGACAAGCATCACAATCTGGATCTAGAATCGAACAAACTAATGGCTCTGGTTTGGCCGAATTGATTTCGTCCTCACGATTACCCGCTTTCTCTGCTGCTGTTGCACCGAGTGAGCGGAGGTAATAGGTGGTTTTGAGGCCACGTACCCAAGCTAGCTTGTAAAGGTTATCGAGCTTTTTACCGGATGGTTCGGCCATATAAAGATTGAGCGATTGGCCTTGGTCTATCCATTTTTGGCGACGTGAACCGGCTTCAACTAACCAGCCTGAATCAATCTCAAACGCCGTTTTATAAAGTTGCTTCAGCGCATTGGGTACTCGGTCAATACTTTGCACACTGCCATCGTAATATTTGAGATCATTAATCATGACGTCATCCCAAAGACCATGAGATTTAAGGTCTTCTACCAAGTAAGGGTTAATGACGGTAAATTCACCCGACAGGTTTGATTTAACGTAGAGGTTTTGATAAATCGGTTCAATCGACTGACTAACGCCACAAATATTTGAGATAGTTGCGGTTGGCGCAATAGCCATCGTATTGGAATTACGCATACCCACTGTCATGACGCGTTGGCGTAGGCTGTCCCAGTTCATTTTTGAACTGTCATCTTGCTGCAAGTAATCGCCACGAGCGGCTTTTAAATCGGCAATCGAATCAATCGGCAATATGCCTTGGCTCCAGAGTGATCCCGGGTAGCTTGAATAGGTGCCACGTTCTTCAGCTAGGTGGGTTGAAGCTTGAATAGTGTAGTAGCTGACGGCTTCCATTGACTCATCTGCGAACTCGATGGCTTGCTCGGAGCTGTAAGATATATGTTGCTTATACAGCGCGTCTTGGAATCCCATGATGCCAAGCCCAACTGGTCGGTGACGTAGGTTTGAGGTGCGTGCTTGTGGAACACTGTAATAGTTGTAGTCGATTACATTGTCGAGCATGCGCATCGCAGTATTAATGGTTTTTTCGAGCTTCTCGAGGTTGAGTCCTTTTTCATCAATGTGCTGTGGCAAATTGACTGAACCAAGATTACATACCGCAATTTCAGCGTCAGACGTATTCAGCGTGATTTCTGTACATAGATTCGACGAATGAACTACACCAGAGTGACGTTGAGGTGACCGGATGTTGCAAGGATCTTTAAATGTTATCCATGGGTGGCCTGTCTCAAATAACATGCCTAGCATTTTGCGCCACAAGTCTTGCGCAGGAATTTGGCGGTAAGAAGATATTTCACCACGGGCCGCTTTTGCTTCGTAGGCTTCATAAGCGGTTTCGAATTCCAAACCATAGAGTTCGTGAAGCTCTGGCACTTCTTCAGGTGAAAATAATGACCATTGAGCGCCTTCAGTAACGCGCTTCATGAAAAGGTCAGGAATCCAGTTAGCCGTGTTCATATCGTGGGTACGACGTCTCTCTTCACCCGTATTTTTACGTAGCTCTAAGAAATCTTCGATATCAAGATGCCAAGTTTCAAGATAGGCACACATCGCGCCTTTACGTTTACCACCTTGATTGACTGCAACAGCAGTATCATTGGCTACCTTGAGGAAAGGGACAACACCTTGTGACTTGCCATTGGTGCCTTTAATACGTGAATCCATCGCTCGAACGCGAGTCCAGTCATTTCCGAGGCCGCCAGCAAACTTAGACAGCATGGCATCGTCTTTGATTGCGCTGAATATGCCATCTAAATCGTCGGGTATCGTAGTCAAGTAACAACTAGACAGCTGTGGCCGTAAAGTACCTGAATTGAAAAGGGTAGGCGTGCTGCTCATGAAGTCGAAAGACGATAGTAAATTATAAAATTCAATGGCGCGTTCTTCACGATTAACTTCATTAATGGCCAGGCCCATTGATACGCGCATGAAAAATGCTTGTGGTAGTTCGAACCGGCATTCTTCATAGTGAATGAAGTAACGATCGTAAAGGGTCTGTAATCCAAGGTAGGTAAACAGATGATCGCGTTCAGGCTTTAATGCATCACCGAGTTTCTTGAAATCAAATTTAAGTAGCTCTGTGTCGAGTAACTCAAGCTCAGCTGCTTTTTTAACATACTGATGAAAATATTGTGGATAACGATCAGCCATTTCAATATAGGTCGCAGTGGCCAAACCATCATCCATAAAAGTAAGTGTTTCAGTGCGCAACTCATCTAATAACAAACGGGCGGCTACGTGTGAATATTGTGGCTCATTATCAATTAATCCACGGGCACTCATAACAACCGTTGGGCTGACATCTGAGGCAGGCACACCATCAAATAAGTTTCTCACGGTTATATTATAAACGCGCTCTGAATCAGCACAATCTAGTCCATTACAGGCATCATTAATGACTGTTCTAACACGAGCGAGATCAAGCGGTTGGAGGCTGCCATCTTTGAGTTTAACGTTTAAGGCAATAGACTCATCGATGTCTTGAGTGGAGGGCGAGTTCTTTTTTTCTTGTAACCGGGCATTCGAACGGTTCTCTCTATATAGGACATAAGCGCGAGCAACTTTTTGTTCACTACTGCGCATCATTGACAATTCAACTTGGTCTTGAATGTCTTCTATATGGAAAGTGCCACCATCAGGTTGGCGACGAGTTAACGTATCGACGACTAAATTAGACAGTCGTTCAACGGTCTCATGTACACGTGACGATGCCGCTGCCTGACCACCTTCAACGGCTAAAAACGCCTTGGTCATTGCAACCGCAATCTTATTTTTATCGAAGCTGGTCAGTTTACCGTTGCGACGAATAACATTATAAATACTACTTTGAGTGTTGTTTTGATCTTGAGAATTACTACTTTCTTGGCTCAACGCGTCAGCGGTGGCAGTCTCTGTGAGAGGTGAATTGATATTTTGCATTGTAAAAGCCCGGTTCGTTACATTTTTTTACTAAAAGAAAGTCAGTTTTTGAGGCCGATTTAAATTAAATAACCATTCAATATCAAGTTACATATCGATAGAGTGGTATTTCTCGGACACTAAACATTCTTTCAAAGATCTAATGTACTCAACTATTCAGATTTTTATATAATAACACTTAAAAAGAAGGGCTATTAGTTGGCCTCTAGTAACAACAATGAACAAAAGTTAAAGCCTAGTTAATCTGACGAGAGTGTTTGTATTGTACATACATTTCCATTATAAGACATATCTAAAAATCACAACATAATGTGGCTAGAGATAAAGCAATACACACTATGTAGTGTTTTTCCTGTGGGGTAGAGTAGGAAAACCTGTGGATAAGCTGGGTGCTAATGGTATTAAGCCTGTAGCAATACAGCCGTTATTAAATAACCTTAATGACTTTCAGCGATGTCGATGACAGTATCAACACTGCCACTAGGAATTTGTTTATGAATCACCACAAAACACAGAAAATTACTTATCGTTTGGGTATTGATTTAGGTGGAACTAAAACAGAAATAAGGGTTTTAGATGGAAAAAACAGATCAGTATTTTGCAAACGTGTGCCAACGCCTGCAGACGATTATGATGCTATATTGGAACTATTGTGCAACTTAGTTTTTGAAGCCGAAACCGCCGTTGGACAAAAATTAACGGTCGGCATCGGAACACCCGGTGCAATTTCTCCACGCAGTGGGTTACTCAGAAATTCAAATACTATTTGTATGAATGGACGTGCCTTTAAAGATGACTTTGAAAAGCGACTTCAACGTCACGTTCATATTCAAAATGATGCGAATTGCTTTGCACTGTCAGAAGCCATTCATGGAGCTGGTCAAAACTATGCCGTTGTTTTTGGGATTATCATTGGGACTGGCACTGGAGCTGGTCTTGTTGTGAACGGGCAATTAATTAATGGTCCCCATGCTATTACAGGGGAGTGGGGGCATAATCCATTGCCCTGGCATACTCAACAAGATGGTAGCCCTAGTTGTTATTGTGGTAAGCAGGCTTGTATTGAAACGTTTCTTTCTGGTCAGGGTTTGGCAGCCAATTTCCAAAAAAACTATGGTGTCGCACTATCGTCTGAACAGATAGTGGCGCAAGCCCGGTTAAAGGATAACCAGTGCATGAAGGCAATGACAGAATATTTTGATCAGATGGCTCGTGCCTTGGCCCATGTTATTAATCTAATCGATCCAGATGTCATTGTGTTGGGTGGTGGTATGTCCAATGTTGCAGAGATATATCAACAGGTGCCTAAACGATTATCAACATATGCTTTTTCAGACTATGTGGTAACGCCACTATTGCCTGCAACTCACGGTGATGCCAGTGGCGCACTCGGTGCTGCACTTCTATCGGCTGATTAAATTAAAGCCTTTGGCGTCGATACTATTCATAGTGTTATCAAGCAGTTTATGGCTTATTAGTTAGCGCTCAAGTTTTAACCAAGTATGAACGTCGCCAAACCGAGAAATGCAACAATACCAATAACATCCGTTACTGTAGTCAGTACCACAACACCTGCGATAGCAGGGTCTATGTTCAATTGGCGTAACGCCAAGGGTATCAATACACCTGCAAAAGCACCCGCAATAAGATTGATCAGCAATGCGATACCGATAATCGCGCCAATATTGAAATTCTCGAACCAGATAATTGAAAATGTTGCGACTACAATAGCCCATAACAAACCATTCAGTATGCCGACTAGAATTTCTTTTTTTATCAATGAGCGATAGTTCGAGCTGCCTAGCTGACCCAGTGCGATCCCTCGTATTACCAGTGTGAGTGTTTGTGACCCTGCGATCCCACCCATGCTGGGCACAATGGTAATAAGAATGGCTAGGGCAACAACTTGTTCAAGTATATTTTCGAACATACCGATAACACCAGCAGCCAGAAAAGCAGTCAATAAATTGATGCCCAACCAGATACCACGTCGCTTTGCACTAGTAATAACGGGTGCAAACATATCATCGTCTTCAGATAATCCCGCCATGCTCATAATAGAATGTTCACCTTCCTCTCGAATAACATCGACCACATCGTCAATCGTAATTCGACCGATTAATTTGTGCTGTGAATCGACGACAGGGGCACTAATTAAGTCATAATTTTCGAATTCACGTGCGACTTCGGTATCTGAAATATGGGCATACATGGCATCAATATCAGTACGCATGATGTCTTGAACTAATGACTCTAAATCATTGGTGAGTAGGTCAGCCAAATATAATGCGCCAAGATAGTGATCGTGCCGATCAACAATAAATAGTTGATCTGTCTGATCCGGTATATCCCCCCTTATCCTGAGATAGCGCAGTACAACATCCAGTGTTACGTCAGCCCGAATGGTGACGTGATCGATATTCATCAGGCCGCCAGCAGTATGCTCGCTATAAGAGAGTACTGACTCTAGTCTTTCGCGCTTATGTTTATCGAGGGTATGTAATATGCTGACGAGCTTTTCTGGCGGCAACGAGAGTAAAAGGTCGGCCTGATCATCGACATCCGGTAGGTTTTCGATGATGACTGTAATTTGATCGGCATCGAGCTCTTTGAGTTTGTTGTTACGGACTTCGTCACCTGTCTCAAGTAACACGCCACCGAGTAAGGTAGGGTCTATTTGTGGCCAGACAAGATCACGTTGTTGCGAGGGTAAAGATTCGAGTAAGTTGGCTAATTCAGCAATCCCGATGCCATCGATGACACTTTTAATCGCCGACTCACTATTATCTTCTAGAGCGAGCCATATATTTTGCCGAAGTTGTTCGATGTTGTCTTCAATCATGTTAGTGATTGTAGGCTATGCTACGTTTAGAGCAACAGGTCTTTATTCAATTAGTTTTGAAAGGCTGGAAATCGAAAGCTGCGTATTTGAAAACACAGAGTGGCTTAGTTTATAGTCAAGGTTTGAAGCTATTCAGCTTCATCGAACCGATTAGCAATTAATGTTAATATTGCTTCTAAGCAACGAATTTCGTCTTTTCCGTCCACCACTAGACGGATTTTCGTACCCTTGCTGGCTGCGAGCATCATTACACCCATA
This sequence comes from Gammaproteobacteria bacterium, assembly GCA_047629275.1. Taxonomy (GTDB): domain Bacteria; phylum Pseudomonadota; class Gammaproteobacteria. The sequence goes on along the minus strand of JBLHWR010000018.1, from coordinate 16,900 downwards.
ATGCTTTTTGCGTTGACTTTGCCTCCCTCTTTATCAATTAAAACTTCACTTTCAAATTGACTGGCACAACTGACCAGCTTTGATGCAGCACGGGCATGAAGCCCTAGTTTATTAATGATGGTGGTGTCTTGATAAATCATGATTTCAGTCCTGTATAACACCCTTATGTGCTCCTTCAAGGGCTATTAAGGATAACGATTGAAGCGATTGATTAGGATAGTTTAATACGCGTAATAACATCGGTAGGCTGATACCGCTAACAATATTAATATTTTGGTCGGCCGCGAAATACTTCGCTAGATTGTGGGGCGTTGCGCCACAGATGTCGGTCAATATTAAAATACCATTGGCAATATCCAATTGATGGATCATATTTTTGACTTGGTCCGCATAGCGTCCTAGTTCACTGGGTTTAAGGTTGGCCGAAATGGATATAAAATTAACGTCTAGTAAATGCTTTCCCAGAATGGAGGCTGCTGTATCAATTAGCTCCTGCCCGAGTTGATTGTGGGTGATGACTAACAAACTGACCGTCATGACAGTTCCCGGTGCCTGACCGTACTATTGTATTTTTTATCCTTTAACGATAGGGCAATCTTGTCAGCCAGAAAAACGGAGCGATGTTGTCCACCTGTGCAGCCTATGGAAATGGTCATATAGCTACGATTTTCTTTTTCAAAACAAGGAATCCAGGTTGTTAGGAAACCGTTAATGGAATCAAACATGCTGATGACTTCAGGGAAGCTTTCTAGGTAATCAATGATGGGCGCGTCTCTTCCACTAAACTCCTTTAAGTGACTTTCCCAGTGAGGATTAGGCAAGCAACGAACATCGAAAACAAAATCTGTATCGGTGGGTAGGCCATGCTTAAAGCCAAACGATTGGACCAAAATAGCCAGTTCGGATGAATGGCTGGGGATGAGTCGTTTGATGATCATTTGACGAAGCTGATGTACATTGAATGTTGATGTATCGATGACTAAATCAGCTTTTGAATAAATGTTTCTGAGTAAGTTTTGTTCAAGTTTGATGGCGTCTACTAGAGGAATGCCTTGGTGTGACAGTGGATGTTTTCTTCTGGTTTCACTAAAACGAGTAATTAGTTTTTTAATGTCAGACGTCAGAAATAAGATTTCAACAAAATCCGCCCGTTTTCGTGCAAGTTCAATTATTTTATCAAAGTGGTTAATATCATCGGCACCACTTCTGGCATCTATTGCGACTGCCACAAAATCATACATAGTAGGCTTGGCATCAAGCATAGTATCGATAAAATTGGGTAGCAGGCTAATGGGTAAATTATCAACGCAGAAATAGCCTGCATCTTCTAGAGTGTGTAAAGCAATTGTTTTGCCAGAGCCTGATAGGCCGCTCACAATAATTAGTTTCATTTCCTTTTCTTTAACACTTTGACTCATGCCATTAACCAGTTAACTTTTTATTTTCAGCAATAGCGGTTTCCTGACGCTGAATAAAATCCTCTGCGGCATTGTAGCCGTTGATATTAAGCAAATGATTGCGGGCTGCAGCTTCTACCAGTACAGCAAGGTTTCGACCAGGCGCTACGGGCAGGGTAACCTCTGGTATTTCCAAGCCAAGAACATTGCGTGTGGCAATATTGTTACCCAGTCGGTCAAATTGAGTGGCATTCTCTTGGGTGAGTGACACCATATTAACAATGAGTCTTAGTGCCTTATTTGATTTGAGGGCATTGGCCCCAAACATGGCCTGTATGTTGACGATACCTAGACCACGGACTTCCATAAAGCCACGGAGAAGGCCGGAGCACTCACCGTTGACGACGTCTGGAGATATTCTTGAGAATCGGGTAATGTCATCCGAAATTAGGCGATGCCCTTTGGCCACTAAAGCGAGGGCCAATTCACTTTTACCGACACCACTTTCGCCCGTTATGAATAGTCCTAGGCTATAAACTTCAACATAAACACCATGTTCGTCGACATGATCAGCCAGTACGGGCGTTAGATAATGACGCGTTTTATCCAGTAAATCAGAATCGTGCAGGGAAGATCGAAATACAGGGATGTTTTGTTGTTCGCATTGACGAATCATCGATTCAGGCAACTGATTCTCGGCACTTATAATGAGGGCGCTAACAGGGCCTTGAAACAGGGTTTTAAGTAGTTTCGTCTGTTCTAAAAGCGTTAGTTTGCTGATATAGCGAGATTCTTGATAGCCAACGACAACAATGCTAGAGGTGCGAATAACATTTAAATAGTCAACTGCTTCAAAGGTGTCGCTAGTTTGACGTGAAAACATGATTTCACGGTCCAGACCCACTAAAGCAGAGGCAAAACTGAGTCCTAATTTATGTTTGTAGTGGTCGAAAAACTTAAAAATTTTGAGTGAAGGTTTCATTTCTCAGCTGAGTCAATGATCCGAATAACATCACTGTCAGTTGTCACAGCTCGCATATCTTCACGAATTGAGGGCTGGGAAAATATTTTAGCCAGTGATGCTAATATTTTTAAATGCTCGTCAGTGGCGTTTTCAGGAATAATAATGCAAAAAATCAAATCGACTAGTTGATTATCAGGTGCATCAAAATTTATCGGCTTGGCCAGTTTCACAAAAACACCAAAGGTTTCTTTTAGGTCTGGTAATCTGGCATGAGGTATCGCGAAACCATTGCCTAATCCAGTACTGCCGAGCCTTTCACGATCGAGTAAACTATTAAACAGTTTAGATTGCGATAGCCCACATTGCTCAGTCACTGTGTTTGCTATGAACTCAAGTAATTTTTTTTTGCTAGAAATATTCGGATCGATAAAAACTCGATCGGGGGACAAAAGTGCAGTGACTATCATTTAATGGGTAAACGGTGATTAGTTGTCAGGAAATATGCGTAAATTTTATCCCAAAGCACAGAGTATGCAAGTTTTAAAAAAAGGCAGCGGTCAACGACATTGCGAAAATCGCCGCCCATCGGCTTAAGCCTCTTCTATTGGGTCTAAAGGCTCTTCAGTCGTTATCTCCACTCGACTTCGATGACTTTTAATTTTCTCCATATGTTTTTTGCCTTGACGATCAAGCTTATCGATTAGTCCATCAATTGCAGCATACATATCTTCTTTCACATCATCGGCGTGAATTTTGTTGCCACTGACATGAAGTGTGGCTTCTGCTTTATGTCGAAGTTTTTCGACTGTCAAAATAATATTGATGTCTAAGGCTTGGTCGAAATGACGGTCTAGTCGCTGAATTTTATCGTGTACGTAATTTCTGATTGAATCAGTGATGTCGACGTGATGGCCACTTAAACTTATTTGCATCAGTTATCTCCTATAGTTGACTGACTCGCATTATTGCAAATCAATAATAGTCTCAGAAGAGACGTTTTCGCTCATTAGAAGGTGGTATGTGAAGTGCCTCGCGATATTTTGCAACCGTTCTTCTCGCAACGTTGATACCTTGATCTCCTAATAATAGAGCAATTTTGTTATCACTTAATGGTTTTTCTTGAGATTCGACAGCCACTAACTTTTTAATAATGGCTCGTATTGCTGTGGCGGAACATTCACCCCCATCTGCGGTACCAACATGGCTGGAAAAGAAAAACTTAAGCTCCAGTATGCCACGGGGTGTGTGCATGAATTTGTTAGTAGTGACGCGAGATATCGTTGATTCATGCATTTCGAGTAATTCAGCAATATCTCGCAATACCATTGGTTGCATGGCTTCATCACCGTAATCAAGAAAAGCGTGTTGGCGTTGTACGATTGCTTGACTAACTCTTAGCAGCGTGTCGTTCCTACTTTGTAGACTTTTGATAAACCAGCGGGCTTCCTGAAGATGATCTTTTAGGTATGTGTTTTGTTCACTATTATCTGCACGTTGTATGAGCCCTGCATATTGGTCATTTATTCGGAGTTTGGGAACATTTTCATGGTTGATGCTGACTGACCATTGATCTTGATTTTTTCGGACATAAACATCGGGGACGATATATTGGGCATGGTTTTCACTGATCAGGTTCCCAGGGTGTGGGTTGGTAGTCTGGATCAATTTAATGATGGCGGCTAATTCAATATCTGTTGCTTGCAGTCGACGCTTGAGCAGGGCGACATCATTATTGGCAAGTTGTTCAAGGTGCTGATCGACCAACACCATAGCCTTAGTTAAATGAGGCGTCTCTTTGCTGTATTGTTGAAGTTGTATCAACATACATTCTGCGGGTGTTCTTGCCGCTACACCAATCGGATCAAAGTGCTGAATGAGTTTTAAGACGGCTTCAACTTCGTCAAATTCAATTCCTTCCAGCTGCGTTTGAAGGCCGTTATAGATATCTTCAAGTGATTGAGTTAGGTAACCGGTATCGTCTGTTGAGTCAATTATTGCGAGACCGACTTCATAATCAGTTTCAGACAGCCGCATTCCATTAAGCTGCCAGAGTAAATGCTCTTTTAAGGCATCCTCTTGTTTTGTCTGATTTTCAAACATATCACGGTTATCATCATTATTGGCTTGAGACGTTGCTGGTACAGTGTCATAAATTTCGTCCCAATGGGCATCAACGTCTAGCTCATCGGGTAGGGTCTGCTCAGCTCTACTGTCTGCAATGTTGTCAGTGCTGGTTTTAATTTCAGCGTAATCTTCATTTTGACTGTCAGAATCGCTATTTTTAATTGTTTCGCGATCTAAGATGTTAACTTCATCAACATCATCGTCCTGTTCGAGCAGTGGATTCTCATCAAGCGTTTGTTGTATTTCAGACTGCAATTCAATAGAAGAAAGTTGAAGTAGCTTGATGGCTTGCTGCAGCTGAGGTGTCATCGTCAGGCTTTGGCCTATGCGGAGTTGCAGGCTTTGCTTCATAGACGGATCTGATCCCAGAATGAGAGGTTGGTGATATTTTTATTGTGGGTCATTAATCATACTTTTTATTGCGATTCATAATTAGAGTTATAGCTTAAAATCCTCTCCTAAGTAAATCTTTCTGACAATTTTATTTTCTAGGATATGATCAGAATCACCCTCTGTTAAAATTATACCATCACCCATGACATAAGCTCTATCACAGATACCCAAGGTTTCACGTACATTGTGGTCAGTAATTAGCACGCCTATGTTTCGATCGGCAAGCTGGCGAATAATATTTTGAATATCGATGACAGAAATCGGATCGACGCCAGCGAAGGGTTCATCGAGTAAGATGAAAAGGGGTTCATTTGCGAGGGCTCGAGCAATTTCAACTCGTCGACGTTCACCTCCTGATAATGTTATCCCTTTACTTTTGCGGATATGGGTAATTTGAAAGTCTTCTAACAAACTGTCTAACAACTGTTCTTGCTGTTGAGCATTTAAGTTTTTTCTAAGCTGTAAAACGGCTTTGATATTGTCTTCTACGGATAGATTGCGAAAAACAGAGGCCTCTTGTGGAAGGTAACCAATACCATGTCGTGCACGCTTATCAATAGGCAAGTGGTCAATTGATTGACCATCCAGTTTTATTTGGCCTGAATCGGTATTAACGAGGCCAACAATCATATAAAAGCAGGTGGTTTTACCCGCACCATTTGGGCCGAGTAGACCAACAATGTCGCCACTTTGAATATGCATCGATACTGACTTAACAACCGATCGTTGGTTGTAGGATTTTGCTAACTCAATGGCTTCGAGTCGATGAGATATTGCGTTTTTTGTAATCAACTTTCGTTATTAATTGCTAGGTTGCTTAGGCTGAATTAGCATTTGGACTCGGTTTTCCGGCTCTGTACCACCGGCCTCTATAGTATTGTTGGCAGTGTTGAAGTGAATTTTATTACTTTCAATAATATCTTCACCTTGAGTTAACTTCGCTTTATCGAACAATAAAATTAATGATTCAGATTCGCGGTATTCCATTTTCATCGCTTCACCAGTGATCAGGACATTACTATCGTTTAGTTGCCTTAGAGTGGCGGGTGAACCAGTCATTTTCATTAAAGTGAGTATTTTATCATCGTCGAAGTATAGAGTGAGTCTATCAGATCGTATTTCAAGGCTGCCCTGTGTCAACTTCACATTACCAACATAGATACTGATATTATCGTTCTCCCTGACTTCAAGACTGTCAGCTTCGACATGGATGGGCTGCTCATTGTCTGAAGTCTTAGACAATGCCTGATGAGACAGCAGCAAACCCAATAGGCATATTAAGTTAACTATTTTCATGGTGATAAATTGCCTTGGTCTTTTTTAATGAATACACCTTGTTTTTTAAATCAAAAATGGCTTCACTGCCATGAATGACGGTTGTGCCCGATTTGATTTCAATGTTTTTGTTAGCGCTAATCAGGTCAAGATCTGGTTGAAATAATATAACTTCAGTTCGAACTTCCAATGGATTGCTGCCTTCACGTCGCATGAACACGTTTTGTTCTAATTGTAGGGTATTTTGCTCATGAAATAATTTACCAGTCAGTGACTCTATCCGCCAGTCATGTAGATCGCGATAAATTTTTATTGTCGGTTGATCGATAAGGCTAATGTTTGAAATTTTTAAATGCTCTAGGTAAGGACTTTGCATCTCGAAATCGAGATTGCCCTGGTCATTCATTGACTTATACTGAAATTCCGAAAGGAAATAATCAATATTAGTTGGAATTTTAAGGTCTTGCCGACTGACTGTTGTTTCTGGGTTATAAAACCAGCCCATGAAAATAGCTGCAATGGTGAAGAGTGCAATTACAGCGATGATTCGCGTTTTCATGCTAAATATGACGCTTGCAGTTCATCTAACAAATCTTGAGATCGCAAGATAAAATCAGTCATTTCTCGCACTGCACCAGAACCACCGGATAAGTCGGTCACTAGGTGCGCATTTTTTTTAACGAATACATGTGCATTGCGAACGGCCACAGACAATCCAACCTGAGTCATTACAGTTAGGTCGGGTAGATCGTCACCCATATAAGCAACTTGCTCTGCTGTCAGTTGAGTTTGATCGAGCAATGTTTTAAATGCAGGACGTTTATCTCGGCACCCTTGAAAGACCAATTCGACACCTAGATCATTCATCCGATTGCTCACCAGCTCCGACTGTCGCCCCGTAATAATGGCGACTTGAATGTCGCTGGCAAGCAGCATACGAATGCCGTGGCCATCGAGCGAGTTGAAGGTTTTGTATTCGTGACCTTCATCGTCAAATTGGAGGTCACCATTAGTAAGCACACCATCAATATCAAAAATGACGAGTTTAATTTTTTTAGCTTTATTGTTGGCGGCTTCAGCAGAAATGTTCATGGTTTGATTCATTTTAAATAACGCCTGCTCTAAATAAATCATGCATATTCAATGCACCCTGAACGGTGTTATCTTCATCAACTACCATTAGCGCGTTTATTTTATAATCATGCATCACTTTTATCGCTTCACTGGCAATGCTGTGCGCCTTAATAGTGATGCAATTGGGCGTCATATAGTCTTTAACGGTCGCCGTTTCAATATTAGGCATTTGTTCAAAGGTTCTTCTAAGATCACCGTCAGTATAAATGCCCAGAAGCACATTATTGTTTGGGTCTATGACACCTGCCATACCGAGGCCCTTGCTAGTCATTTCAAGTAGCGTCTTTTTCAGGCTCGAATCTGCATGCACCAATGGTATTTTGTCACCAGTATGCATGATGTCACTAACCCTCAGTAACAGTCGTCGACCCAGATTGCCGCCTGGATGGGACATGGCAAAATCTTCTTCGGTAAATCCACGGACTTGTAACACCGCTACAGCCAGCGCGTCTCCCATCGCCAGCGATGCAGTGGTACTCGATGTGGGGGCGAGCCCAAGCGGACAAGCTTCTTTAGTAACGCTTACATCAAGGTGGATATCAGCTGATTTTGCGAGAGTTGATTGTGGTTTGCCGGTCAATGCAATGAGCGCAATACCCATTCTTTTTAGCATTGGCAGTAATGATGTAATTTCGTTGGTTTCACCCGAATTCGATAAAGCAATGACCAAATCGTGTTTGGTAATCATACCTAAGTCACCATGACTAGCCTCGCCAGAGTGCATAAAAAAAGCGGGTGAACCGGTGCTTGCCAACGTGGCCGCAATTTTATTGCCTATATGCCCTGATTTACCCATGCCCGTCACGACAATTCGGCCCTGACAGTTAAGAATTAATTCGCAGGCCTGTTCAAACCCTGAGTCTAACCGATCACATAATTCAGCAACGGCCTCAGCTTCAGCCTTTAAGACCGCTATACCTAAGGCTAAGTATACGTGTTGAGTCATTTTAAGTGTCTCCAACCATGATGCTATAATACAAATATAATTGATAAATTACAAAGCAGCAAAGTAGGCAGAGACCTTTTATGCGAGTTAATGACTGATTTGACGAGGCAGGGAAAAAAGAAAAGCAAAGCAGCAAAATAGTTAGACCTACAACAACTGGCAGGTCGCGGCTGACTGCATGGGCGTTAATGCTGAAGTCTGTTACCAGAGCGGGAATGCCAATGACTGCGAGTGAGTTAAATAGATTAGACCCAATAATATTGCCAATTGCCATGTCGGGTACACCTTTCTTTAAGCTAGCGATAGAGGCCGCTAGTTCTGGTAGGCTAGTACCTAAAGCGATGACCGTTAAGCCAATAATGAGCTCGCTAACGCCTAGTGCTAGTGCGATATCAGTCGCCCCCCAAACTAAAATCTTGGAGCTGCCAACGAGGACGGTAAGACCGACAAGCGACCAGATGATCGCAGAGATTAGCGTCATATTTTCAGGTATTGTTTTTGATAGCTCATCCTCAATGCCATTCTTATTTGGGTTATTACGATGAGATTTAATCAGATAAACTAAAATAGCTAAAAGGGCAAGAAGCAACGTAAGGCCGTCAATTTGATTGAGTGACCCATCGATCAGGCACCAAGCTAATATGGCTGTTGCAATAATAAGCAAGGGGTATTCGCGTTTAAATAAGGCTTTTGCAATGGGTACTGGTGTAATGAAAGCAGTAACGCCTAATATTAAACCGATATTAGCAATATTGGATCCCAGTGCATTGCCGATAGCGATATCGGGTGTGTCTTCCATAACTGCAATGATAGATACTAGAATTTCAGGCGCCGATGTACCAAAACCAATAATAGTGATGCCGATTATGAGGGGTGAAACACCAAAATGATGCGCGAGCGATGACGCTCCCTCAACAAACTTATCTGCACTCCAGACAAGTAGCATGAGACCAAAAACTATGGCGCTAACCGAAAGTAACATAATTTAGTATTAAACCTATGCTAGGAGATATTAAAAGCTGTCAGTTGATGTGAATAAACCAACGCGTAAATCCTTAGCAGAGTAAATTTCACGGCCATCCACCTCCATGGTGGCATCTGCAATACCCATTACTAGCCTACGCATGATCAGACGTTTAATATTTATTCGATAGGTGACTTTTTTTGCGGTAGGTAAAACCTGGCCAAAGAATTTAACTTCACCAGCACCGAGTGCTCTTCCGTGACCTGGACCACCTTTCCAACCTAGGTAAAACCCAATCAGTTGCCACATGGCGTCTAACCCAAGACAGCCTGGCATAACCGGATCTGTTTCAAAATGGCATTTAAAAAACCACAAGTCTGGGTTGATATCAAGTTCAGCAACAACTTGACCTTTATCAAACTCGCCGCCTTCTTCAGTGATGTTAATTATTCGATCAAACATTAGCATTGGAGGAAGTGGAAGCAAGGCGTTACCTTTTCCAAAAACCTCCCCTTTTCCACAACGGATTAGTTCGTCATAGCTGAAACTATTTTTATCAGTTAATGGATTTGCCATAGTTTTCTTTTTAAGTTTTCATGGGAGTCGAACATTAACGATTCTCTAAGGGATATGCCAGTAAAATTCGTTGCTTTGACTGAAAAGCTCGGCATAAGATCGTTCAATCGTATGATGCACTATAATGTACAAATGTAGGGTTCGTTCGGGTTAATTTAGTATTGCTTCACTGCAATGATTTGAGTGGTGATATTAGATTTCACTTGTTAGTATGTAGTCTCTCAATGTAACTTTTGGCCGGATAGAAATTTTGTTATCTAAATTGAAGGCCTAAGCTGAGTGGAATTAAGATTTAATGTTTTAATTACAACGCTTCATTAAGCGCTTAGTTAGCTAGAGTTGATAAGATTCCAGTCAGTTAATTTTATAATTTCAGGTCAAGGTAAATTTAATGATGAAAAAATGGGTAATAATAAAACTCCTATTACTTGTAGTGGTATTTAGTCAGAACGTATTTTCTACTGAGGTTGATCCGCAGCAGCTGATTAAGCAGGTCACCGACAGGGTTCTAGGTGAAATCAAAATTAATTCAGACGACTATCGAGCCAATCCGGATAAATTATTTGCCTTGGTCGACGAGGTGGTTCTTCCTCATTTTAATTTTGTGGCTATGACCAATTTAGCTTTACATCGTCACAGACAAGAATTTAATGACGAGCAAAAAATTAAAATCGTTCATGAATTTAAAACCTTATTGATTCGAACTTATGGCAAGGCATTATTAGAATACAGTAATCAGGGAGTTAATTATTTGGATATGCTTGGCTCAGTTGAGAAAGGTAAGGTGAAGGTAAAAACCGAGGTCACGCAGGCGGGAGGATTGGATATTCCACTTGATTATAGCCTAAGACTAGGTAAACAAGGCTGGAAGGTTTATGACATTCAGGTCGACGGCATTAGTCTTGTAACGAATTACCGTTCTAGTTTTTCCAGAGAAATCACAAAGAATGGTGTTGAAGGTCTCATCAAGTTGTTGCATGAGAGAAATCAATAAAAACCGTCCTGCTCTGTAGAGGTGTTTCTTAACTTTTGTTAAATAAACAGAGCTTGCATTCTTGTCAGCCATTATGGCGAACATCTGATAGAATGCAGACCGTTTCAACCCCATAAATATTAAATATATCAGACAATGAATAAATTAATTATTAAAGGTGGCATTCCCTTATCGGGGCAAGTTCGAATTTCTGGATCGAAGAATGCGGTATTGCCGATTCTGGCGGGCACATTGTTAGCCAGTGGTCCTGTTGTGGTGAAAAATGTACCCCATTTACATGACGTCACTACAACGATGGAGTTACTGGGTCAAATGGGTGTGTCGATCACTATTGGCGATAAAATGAGTGTCGAGATTGATCCTTCTACCATTAAAAATACCTTTGCTCCCTATGAGCTAGTTAAAACGATGCGAGCTTCGATTTTGGTTTTGGGGCCTTTATTAGCACGTTATGGCACGGCCGAGGTTTCGTTACCTGGTGGTTGTGCTATTGGTGCAAGACCGGTAAATATTCATCTATCTGGGTTGGAAGCTATGGGGGCTGAAATTACCGTTGAGCAGGGCTATATTCGCGCCAAAGCAGATCGTCTGAAGGGCGCGCATATCGTGATGGATCAGATAACTGTTACCGGAACCGAAAATCTGATGATGGCGGCTAGCCTAGCTGAAGGCACTACAATCCTAGAAAATGCCGCTCGTGAACCCGAAGTAGTTGACCTTGCTGACTTCATAAACGCGATGGGTGGTCGAGTAGAAAATGCAGGGTCCGATAAAATCACAATCCATGGTGTTGAAAAATTGGAGGGCTGTGAGTATACCGTATTGTCGGATCGTATTGAGACTGGTACCTATCTAGTTGCTGCGGCCATTACCGGCGGCAAGGTTTTATTGAAGGACACCAACCCTAGCTTGCTTGATGCAGTATTGGCCAAATTAGTTGAAGCTGGCGCAATAATCGATACGGGAGAAAACTGGATTGAACTTGATATGGAAGGCCGTAAGCCCAAGGCCGTTAATATTCGGACCGCGCCTTATCCTGGTTTTCCGACTGATATGCAAGCTCAGTTTTGTGCGATGAACGCCATTGCGAATGGCACTGGTTCGGTAACCGAAACCGTGTTTGAAAATCGGTTTATGCATATTCAGGAAATGTCACGGCTTGGTGCGAATATTCAGCTTGAAGGTAATACCGCGATTATCCAAGGTGTGGATGACTTAAACGGTGCGTCTGTGATGGCGACGGATTTACGTGCCTCAGCCAGTTTAATCTTGGCTGGTTTGGTCGCTAAGGGCGAAACGGTTGTAGAGCGTATTTATCATATCGATCGTGGTTATGACCACATTGAAGAAAAACTTGCCTGCCTCGGTGCCAATATCCGACGAGTCCCTAATTAGACTCGCACCTAGTTGAACTTTAGCCTAAATTAAACCAGATCCAATTGAACTGAATCTATTTGATAACATATTTATGTCCCAAATTTTAACCATCGCGCTCGCGAAAGGGCGCATTTTAGCTGAAACTCTACCGCTGCTAAAACGGGTGGGTATCGAACCAGTCGATGATCTTTTGACTAGCAGAAAATTAATTTTTCCAACGAACCATACCAACATTAATCTGGTGCTGATCCGATCATCCGATGTCCCAACGTATGTTCAATATGGTGCTGCTGATATTGGCATCGCAGGTAAGGATGTTTTGCTTGAGCATGGTGGTGACGGTCTTTATGAACGGGTCGATTTGAAAATTGCGGGCTGTAAATTAATGACCGCGGGTTTCCCTGATAAGGCATTGCCTTCTGGACGTCTGAAGGTGGCAACTAAATATCCCAGAATAGCACGTCAGTATTTTCTCGATCAGGGCCGGCAGGTAGAATTGATTAAACTTTATGGATCAATGGAGCTGGCGCCAATTGTTGGATTGTCTGACTTGATTGTTGATTTGGTTGATACTGGGAATACGTTGAAGGCGAATGGACTGGCGCCACTCGAACACATTATGCACATTACGTCACGACTGATTGTTAATAGGGCCTCTCAAAAAATGAAAAACCAAGCTATAAAAGAATTTGTTGCTCGAATTGAAAAGGCAGTAACGGAGTAATCGCTATGATCGAAATCAAACGCCTTGACAGTCAATCAAATAACTTCGAGGCTCAATTAAAAGATTTATTGGCATGGGAGTCTGAGTCAGATCAGGCTGTCTTTGACACGGTTAACGAAATTATTCGTTCGATCAAGTTAAAAGGCGATCAAGCATTATTTGGATACACCGAAAAGTTTGACGGCTTAGTGGTTAAAACTGCGTCAGATCTAGAGCTATCCCAAGATCGCTTAAAGAAAGCATATCAAGGGTTATCTGGCACAGAGCGCCATGCACTCGACTCTGCAGCTGAACGCATTCGCTCATATGCAGAGCATCAAAAGCTAGAGTCTTGGCAATATACTGAGGCAGATGGAACTGTGCTTGGTCAGCAAGTGAGTCCACTCGATCGAGTCGGCCTATATGTGCCAGGTGGCAAGGCAACTTACCCTTCTTCTGTTTTAATGAATGCTGTTCCAGCTAAGGTGGCTGGCGTTGAAGAATTGATCATGGTGGTTCCAACTCCAAAAGGCGTTATCAATGAACTTGTATTGGCAGCCGCTTATATTGCGGGTGTCGACAGAGTCTTTACTATTGGTGGCGCGCAAGCGATAGCAGCGCTGGCTTATGGAACAGAAACAGTCCCCGCTGTTGATAAAATTGTGGGTCCTGGGAATATTTATGTCGCGACTGCAAAGCGATTGGTATTTGGCACAGTGGGCATTGATATGATTGCGGGGCCATCAGAAATTTTGGTTGTTTGTGATGGCCAAACTGACCCTGATTGGATCGCGATGGATTTGTTTTCACAGGCTGAACATGACGAGGATGCCCAAGCCATATTGTTATCACCGGATGCCGATTTCCTTGATCAGGTTCAAGCGAGTATCGAACGTCAAATCAAAGAGATGCCTCGACAGGATATTATTCGTGCATCCCTTACTGCACGCGGCGCACTGATTCACGTATCCGATATGGATGATGCGATTAAAATCACGAATTTCATTGCGCCAGAGCATCTTGAGCTTTCGGTTGACGATGCGCCGACTATGGCAAAATCAATTCGGCATGCGGGTGCTATTTTTATGGGACGTTATACTGCCGAAGCTTTGGGTGATTATTGTGCTGGACCAAATCATGTTTTGCCTACCTCTAGAACTGCGCGTTTTTCATCGCCACTCGGTGTTTATGACTTTCAAAAAAGATCGAGCCTAATCGGTTGTTCTCCCAAAGGTGCCTCAGAATTAGGTAAACTTGCTTCTGTGTTAGCGCGTGGCGAAGGGTTGGTTGCCCATGCTTGTTCGGCGGAATATCGTATTAAGTAATCTGATTTATATTTTAGATGTTTGAGATTTTGGGCATTTTTAGTTGATAATTTTAGGTTAAAGAACTACTTTTCTCACTAAGTGAGAGATGATAGGCAGCGCCATTACCTTGGCCTTTCTGTTGCAATTGTTTTAAAAGTGTACTTATTGGGCCCTCGATAAACAGTTATCTCCAGAGTGTCGCCGGGCTTATGAAAGCTCACTTTTTCAAGCAGGTCGCGAACACCAACGACTGATTTACCATCTATTGCGACCAATATATCCCCAGACCGAATACCTGCCATATCAGCAGGACTGTCGATGAAAACACCAACGATGAGTGCGCCTTTTATATTAGGACTGCCGGTAGATAAGGCTGCTTTAGCGGTAATTTCAACGCCTTCAACGCCTAACCATCCACGAGAAATTTTGCCGTAATCGATGAGTTGCTGCATGATATCAAATGCAATTGAGGAGGGAATAGCAAAGCCTATACCTTGTGCGCCACCGGCCTGGTTAAAAATGGCGGTATTGATTCCGATCAACTCACCATTAGCATTAACTAAAGCACCACCTGAGTTACCGGGGTTAATTGCAGCATCGGTCTGAATGAAGTTTTCGAAAGTGTTCAAACCAATTCGATTTCTACCCGTTGCGCTGATGATGCCCATTGTCACTGTCTGGCCAACATTCAATGGGTTGCCAATGGCGAGCACGACATCGCCGACTCTCACTGGTTTGTCTGGTGCTATTTTAATGCTGCTTAAACCGCTAATGGGTATTTGCAATATGGCGATATCAGTTTCCTTATCTTCACCAATTAAAACTGCCTGGCTACCACGTCCGTCAGGTAGAGATATTAATATTTCGTCCGCACCATCAATGACATGCTGGTTGGTTATGATGTAGCCCTCATTGCTGATGATGACACCTGAACCAAGGTTGGTTTCTGTTTTACTATGTTGCCTACGTTTGAGTTGTTCGCCAAATAGTTGGCTGAAAATGGGATCGTCTAGTAGAGGATGGGATTGTTTTACGATCATTTTAGACGTATAAATAGTGACCACTGATTCAAATGAGGAAGCCACAGCATCAGCATAGGAAACGGTTGGGCTTTGAGTCAATAATTGATTGTTGCTGCTGCGAGGCTGTATTTCGCTCGTTGAGGGCGATAGAAAGTTTATAATATCTTTGTTCGAGTGCTCGGATTGCCAGAACAAATATAATAGCGCAATCGCCAACCCTAGAAGGCTAAACTGCAATAAAAATGCTATGGTTTTGATTATTTTCATTATGAAATAGTATCATACGAATCTGCCAGTAGAGGACGAAAAAATATGCAGTTACAGCAGCTAAGTGACTTTTGTGCCGACTATCTCAGAGTCAATGACTTTAAAGATTATTGCCCGAATGGATTGCAGGTTGAAAGTGTCAGTGAAGTTAAATCAATAGTCTCTGGTGTAACGGCTAGCCTCGATTTGATTGAGGCCGCAATCGATGTTCAGGCAGATACTCTGTTAGTTCATCATGGTTATTTTTGGAAAGGAGAGTCACCTGCGATTTCGGGCTTTAAAGGTCGGCGTATACGTGCGCTAATCAAAAATAACATTAACTTGCTAGCCTATCACTTGCCGTTGGACGCTCATCCAGTGGTTGGTAACAATGCGCAGATAGCGAATATTATGGGCTGGGAAGTTCAAGGAACTTTTGCTAGCGTTGGGTTGCATGATATTGTTTTTCACACCACATTAAAGTCGGCAATAACGCTTGATGAGCTGACAAACTCTATTGCCAATCAATTAAATACTACGCCATTAAGTCTAGCGGCGGGGGATAAGCCGATTAAAAGCATTGCTTGGTGCACGGGTGCGGCACAAGGTTATATTGATCAAGCGGTGGACAGAGGCTTCGACGTATTTATTAGTGGTGAAGTGTCAGAACATACATTTCATTACGCAAAGGAATGTGGCATTCATTATATTGCCGCTGGACATCATGCAACAGAGCGCTATGGTGTTCAGGCATTAGGGAGCTTAATAGCTGAGACATTCGGGTTGAAGCATCAATTTATTGATATTCTTAATCCGGTATAGAGGATTAGTGCAAAAGATTTGAATTTTTTTTCACTTATGGCGAGTAAAGTTGTTAATGGACTCGACGAAAAAGTGAAATAGAGCTACTATAATGTCCTTTTTTTTATGACTGAAATAAATCTACTTCCTTTTTTTACTTCAGTTTTAAGTTTCTCAATCATGGATTATACGAATGTCTTCTGATGGTGTAGATAATAATCGCAGGCGCTTCTTGACTGCAGCGACCGTCGTGGTTGGTGCAGTCGGTGCCGTTACGGTGGCTGTTCCATTTTTAAAAAGCTGGAGTCCTAGCGCACGAGCAAGATCTGCTGGTGCGCCCGTTGAGTTTAATATAAGCAAAATGGAGCCAGGTCAGCAAGTTATTGTGAAATGGCGTGGCAAACCGGTCTGGATAGTAAGACGTGATACCAATATTTTAGCCACCTTGTCGAAGGTAGATGGCAATCTTAGTGATCCTACGTCGGATCAAAGTATTCAACCCGATTACGCGAAAAATGAAGCCCGCTCTATTAAGCCTGAATTTTTGGTTGTTGAAGGCGTTTGTACTCATCTAGGCTGTTCCCCAACGTATCAGCCTGAGGTAGTTGCTGGTTTTCAAGGCTTCTTTTGTCCTTGTCACGGCTCTAAATTTGATTTTGCTGGCCGAGTCTACAGTG
>JBLHWR010000017.1:0-25495 GCA_047629275.1 Gammaproteobacteria bacterium | reverse complement strand
GTTTGGCTCATCCAAAGCGCACCAGCAACTGCGCGAAGAGCTAATCGAGAACAACCAGCTCGAAGGCATCATCAGCCTGCCATCTGGCGTGTTTAAACCCTATGCCGGTGTCTCCACCGCGATCTTGCTATTCACCAAAGGTGGAGAGACCGATCAGGTCTGGTTTTACGACATGCAGGCCGACGGCTATTCGCTGGATGATAAACGCGCGCCGAAAGAGCAAAACGATCTGCCCGATGTGATGGCGCAGTATGCTGGGTATCGAAAGCAGCGAGCGAGTAATAAGCCAGATTATTCGCAGTGGCGCGATAAAACGCAAAAAGCGTTCTTGGTGGATAAAGCCGAGATTGCGGGACATAAATACGACCTTTCGATTAACCGGTATAAAGAAGTGGTTTATGAGGAAGAGGTGTATGAATCACCTAAAGTGATTTTGAAGAAATTACAGAAGTTGGAAGAAGAAATTGTTGCGGACTTGGCTGAGTTGGAGTCTATGTTGTGAATTGGCCTCTGGTGAGGGTTAATTCTGTTTCGGAGATAAATCCGAGATTACCTAAAGGAACTGATGAAGCACAGGAGGTTTCGTTTCTGGGGATGGCTTCCGTTTCAGAAGATGGATACCTTTTGGATGAAGAGCTCCGAGTCCTATCGGACACTAAGAAGGGTTTTACCTATTTCGCAAAAGGAGATGTTCTTTTAGCGAAAATCACTCCTTGTTTTGAAAATGGAAAGTGTCTACGACCAAATCAAATAACAAGTAATATTGGTTTTGGTTCAACCGAATTTCACGTGATAAGGGCTAGTGAAGAACATTTAGACTCAAAGTATTTGTTCTATATGTTGTGGAGCGATCATTTACGTCTTTATGGTAGGAGTTCCATGTCTGGAGCTGCGGGGCAGAAAAGAGTGCCCGCAGATTTTATCAAGGGGTATCAAATCCCACTCCCACCCCTAAAAGAACAAAAACGCATCGCCGCCATCCTCGACAAAGCCGACAACCTGCGCCTCAAACGCCAGCAAGCCATCCAGCTCGCCGACGAATTCCTCCGCGCCGTTTTCCTGGATATGTTTGGTGACCCGGTGACTAATCCGAAGGGATGGGATGTAAAACCGCTAAAAGATATGGCTAAAGTAACTACGGGTAATACTCCATCAAGAAGTGAGCCTGATTACTATGGCGACTATATCGAATGGATAAAATCAGACAACATCAACACTCCCAGCAATTTTTTAACGACAGCTAAGGAGTGTTTGTCGGAAAAAGGATATGAGGTTGGCCGGCATGTATCCGCAGGCTCTACCCTAATCACTTGTATAGCGGGTAGCTTTGATTGTATTGGTAATGCCGCTTTTGCGGATAGGCAGGTTGCATTCAACCAGCAGATCAATGCGTTAACTCCCAAGCAGGGGATCAATAGTTGGTTTTTATATGCTCTGGTTATTTTTTCAAAAACACACATTCAGGCAGCTTCTACCAATTCCATGAAAGGAATGATAAGCAAAGGAAAGATGGAGGTAATTCAGTTTATTTGTCCGTCTGAAAGTCTTCAGATGAAGTTCGAGAAGGTATTTTCTCATTGCCGAGATAATCGAGAAAAAATGGATGAATCTATGTTGGAAATAAACAATATGTTTTCTTC
This sequence comes from Gammaproteobacteria bacterium, assembly GCA_047629275.1. Classification (GTDB taxonomy): domain Bacteria; phylum Pseudomonadota; class Gammaproteobacteria. The sequence continues at coordinate 23,855 of JBLHWR010000017.1, read as the reverse complement.
TATAAACCAAAAGGCTTTCTCAGGACAACTTTAGATAAGGACTTCAATTATGCGACTAAAAACAGTCAAATTAACTAATTTTCGTGGTTATCAAACGACGGCATCAATTCCCATTGAGGTTGCGATGACAGGTATTGTCGGTCGCAACGATTATGGTAAATCTACTGTGTTGGAAGCCTTGGCTATATTTTTTGAGTCAGATGGTGCTAAGGCAGATAAAAACGACATGAATTGCTTTGCTCTGGAGGGCGGTGCTGATTTTTTTGAAATTGCCTGTGAGTTTGATGACTTGCCATCATCTTTAGTCCTTGATGAGAATGTTGAAACGACACTTGCAGACGAATACCTGTTAAATAGTGAAAATGATTTTGAGATCGTTAAAACGTTTAAGCCGTCTACAGGGAAGCTTGATAAAACGGCTATTCGGTGCCAGCACCCAGTTGATGAAGCGTTGAGTAACCTGCTGGGGCTGAAAATGGCTGATCTCAAGAAGCTAGGCCAGGCGCAAAGTGTCGAAGATGCCGTGGCGGATAAACGGGTGGCCTCACAATGGCGGCAAGCAATTCGCAATAATTCGGCACCGTTTGCCTGTCAGGAAGTTTTACTGGATGTGGATAAAAGTTTTTCTACTGAAGGTAAATCTATTTGAGGAAAGATACAGGAGGCTCTTCCTACCTACGCTTTGTTCAAGGCCGACAGAGAAAGTAGTGACTTAGATCCAGAGGCCAAGAACCCACTTCAACAGGCGGTAAAAGATGCGCAGGCAGCATTGCAGACACAAATATCGGCTTTAGAAGCACAGATCGAAAACAGTGTTTTGGATGTTGCCAATCGTACCCTGGACAAATTACGTGAAATGGCACCTGAATTGGCTAATGAATTGAAACCAAGATTCAAGGATAAGCCCAAATGGACATTTAATTTCACGTTGGACGGTGAAAATGGTATTCCGATCAATAAACGCGGCAGTGGTGTGCGACGCCTAATTCTTTTGAATTTCTTTCGTGCTGAAGCCGAAAAGTCGGTGGTAGGCACGCAGCGCAATGTTATCTATGCCATTGAAGAGCCGGAGACATCTCAGCATCCAAATTACCAAATTATGCTGATGAAGGCTCTCCTAACATTAGCCAATCAACCTAATCGTCAGATCATTGTTACGACCCACGTTCCTGCACTTGCGGGGCTTATCCCGATTGAGGGGGTACGCTATGTAACCAGAGATGAACATGCTGTCCCTATTGTGAAAATGCCAGATGAGAGAGTGCTAAAGGAAGCCGCAGAGAGTTTAGGAGTGCTGCCGGAAACAGGCATGGAGCGAGCGAAAGGTGTGGTGCTTGTTGAAGGGAAATCAGACGTTACTTTCTTACGGCACGCTGCCAATACATTAAAGGTTACTGGTCATGTCGCTGCGGATTTTGATGATGTAGGTATTGTGCCCATTCTCGTAGGTGGTTGTGGCAGCGTGAAGCATTGGGTAACGTTGAATTTGGCGAATGATTTAGGTGTTCCATGGTGTGTCTTTCTCGATTCGGATATTGGTGGTGATGCTGCACAAGTTAAATCAATTCAAAAGCGTAAAGTTGAAGTTGAAGCAGCAGGAAGGGCATTTTATTCGACTCGTAAGCGAGAAATAGAAAATTATTTGTGCCCTAGACTTGTGGAGACTGAGACGGGAGAGAACGTTACATTCACTGATATATGTGATGCGAAAAAAATAATTGGGAATGCTGTGGGTATGAAGCCAGATAACGTTATTGACCGTTTTTGGCCATTAATGAATGCAGACCAAATCATCCTGTGTTCCACCTATAACGACGGGGATGGCGATAAAGCAGAACTGCCTGAGTTAGTAAATAATATTTTGGCGCTTGTCAGTTAAATGAGCAAATAACTATAAACGTATTAAGGAAAATAAAATGGTTAAAAAGTCGATTGTTGTTTTGGCTAATTCTTATAAGCCTGGCGGTAGATGTATAGCTGGTAAGGAAGTCTTTGAGCATGCTGATGGTAAATGGGATCTAACAGGCAATTGGTATCGGCCTTTAAGTAGTGGCGATGCAAACCATGGGTCAGTAACGCCCATACATCATGTTATTAACAGTATCGATATCAAACTGCTTGATATTATAACGATAGATTTTCTTCATCACGCCCCAGATATTGGTCAGCCAGAAAATTGGTTATTCGATGAGTCAACTTCATGGGTTAATGAGGGGCGATTTGATGAGTCTGTTTGTCCTATGCTGACAGATAGCCCTGATGATTTGTGGTTCGATAATTCTGATGGAGTAAAAATCCATGAAGTTGGAGTGGCTTTTGAAGAGGCCGGACTCATTCAAAGTTCACTTGTTTTTATAAAGCCTGAGGAATTCAAAATTTACTTATCCAACGATTATAATTCTTGGCAATATAAGAACGAGAAGAAAAGTAAAGCATCCTTTTCTTACAATGGAAGAAACTACAGTGGGATATCGATGACTGACCCAGTTGTAAGGGAAGTGCTTGCTGCTCAATATCCCGAGCCGGATGGGACCCATGTTGTTGCAACATTACCAAAAGGTGATGACTATCAAATTTGTGTCAGCCTAAGCCCTATTTTTGAAAATACTGGGAAACATTATAAATTAGTGGCATCAGTGATTTAGTTGGCCACCTGGAACAGAATTTTATGAAAACATATACCATAGGCTTCACCCAAAAAAAGGCAGATAAGTTCTTCGGATTATTGCGCGATAGTGGGGTCAAGCAATTGTTAGATGTACGACTGAATAATATTTCTCAGTTGGCCGGTTTTGCCAAACGAGACGACTTACGCTTTTTTCTCAAAGAACTTTGTGATGCGGATTACTACCATCTGGAAGAGCTAGCGCCCACAAAGGATATCCTCAATGCCTATAAGAAAAAGGAAATTCTCTGGCAGGTCTATGAAGATAAATACATTGACCTAATGGTCCAGCGTAATGTTGAGCGTAGCGTTTCAAAGGATTTGATGGATCATGGCTGTTTACTGTGCAGTGAACACGAACCACATTTTTGCCATCGCCGCCTAGTTGTAGAATACCTTAACGGTCATTGGGGTACCGAGCTAGAGGTGAAGCACTTAACTTAATATGAACAGAGTACTGATTTTATATCCCAGGGAATTATTGGCTTACAGTAAATTCCAGCGAAAAGTCGACAAGATTATCAGCCGACTTGACGAGGTCTACTTGCATTTTATTAATGACCACCACGGATTTGTCGAACAATATGCTAATGAACGCAACGGTAAAGTACAGACCGAACCTGTGCTTGCCATTCAAACCGCAGATATCACCCACGCAATACTCTTTGATGATGGGGAGGAGTTTGTACAAGAGCTCTCGGAGCTGAAGGACATGGGAACTCCGGTACGCCTAATAAAGATCGTGATAACCCGTGTAGTCAACATCAAACGAGAATCGCAGTACGAGAGCCTGAAAAGCACTCCCGAATACGAGTACATCGGAAGAGGTTCCTATTGGGGTAACCCTTACTCGATGATAGGGGGGAATGATGAAGGTGGTATAGACGATCGAGATGAAGTGATCAGGAAGTTCAAATACGACTTTGATTTAGACCTATTTCCTAATAAAGAGAAAAAGGAACTAATCAAACTAGAGGGGAAACGGCTCGGGTGTTTCTGCAAACCAGCCGCTTGTCACGGAGATATCTTAGCGGATTATTTAAACAGTCGTGATGATGGAAAGTGAACAGAAATATAAAAAATCATAAGAAAAATAATATTGAGGTAATAATAATTATATTTCGGAATTAGGTTGGATTGGGAGGGTTCTAGTTATTCTATTTAAAACAAGGGCTTAACTACTTCGAGATAGTTGGCATGTCTTTTGTAAAGGACAGATAGTAATTGAACTAAGGAGAAAAGCATGTCCAGTAAAATCATTGTCGATCCACAGGAAGAAGTCACTTGTCCTCACTGCGAAAAGCAGTTCCCATTACGTGAAGCACTCACGCATCAGCATATTGAGCGCTATGAAGCTGAATACGACAGCATGATGACCGAAGCTCGAAGTGAGCTTGAAAAGCAGATCACCAGGGATGTCGAGCGGGAACAGTCGAAAGTCTACAAACAACAGCTCGCCGATGTGCAGACTCAGTTAGAAGACAGCCAACTAGCGGTAAAAAATTCTAAGAAGCAACTGGAAGCAGCACGAAAGAAAGCAGCTGACCAAGCGCGTGAAGAAGTGCTGGCGGAATCTACGTTGCTTCTGGAGGAGTTGGCGGAAAAGAATCTGAAACTAGCTGAGTTTCGTAAAACTGAGCTTGATCTGAGAAGGCAGAAAAAGGCCATTGAAGAGCAGCAAGCCAATATGGACCTGGAACTGGAGAAGAAACTCGAAGCAGAACGGAAGATTATTGAAGCCAGAGTAGGCGATGCCTTTTCTTTACGCGAAGCGGACTTGAAGAAAAAAATCACCGACGCTCAAAAGTCGAATGAAGAATTGACTCGTAAATTGGAGCAAGGCTCGCAACAGTTGCAAGGCGAAGTGTTAGAGCTTGAAATCGAACAACTACTCGAACAGGCGTATCCACTGGATGAAATTGAGCCGGTCAAAAAAGGCACACGCGGAGCCGATGTTATTCAAAGTGTTCAGCTTCGGTCGGGAACAGCCTGTGGAAAAATTGTCTGGGAGACCAAGCGAGCAGAAAACTGGTCGAACAAATGGATTCCCAAGCTAAAAGAAGACCAACAATTGGTTGCTGGCGATATTGCAGTGCTAGTGAGCACGGTATTCCCAGCCGGTGAAACAGAGTCGATGCTGATGCATGAAGGTGTCTGGTTAGTGAAGCCAGAGCTGGTTAAAGGGCTTTCAGAGGCGCTGCGTACGGTATTAATAGAAGCCCAGCGACAAAGGTCAATCAGTGCGGGTAAAGGCGAACGTATGGAAGCCCTGTTCGACTACATCAGCAGTAACCAATTTGCTCAGCGTATTCGATCCGTCGTAGAGGGTTACGAAGAGATGCGCACAGATTTGGAGAAAGAAAAGAATGCCATACAGAAGATCTGGAAGAAGCGTGAGGGTCAGATTACTCGTATAACCAACCAGGTCATGAACGTCTGTGGCGAACTGCAAGGTATATCAGCAGCAGCCTTACCACATTTGGATTCGATAGAAGAGCTAGCGCTAATAGGAGATGTATAGTAATGATTACAAAAGCATTAATAATCGATGAGCCCTGGATTAATAAAATCCTCAATGGTGAAAAAGACTGGGAGATGCGCTCTAGTGGAACCACCCATCGTGGTTTGTTCGGGTTGATAAAAAAAGGCAGTGGTAAGGTCTTCGGCGTAGCGAATCTTACTGGCATATCGGGCCCTTATGACAGTGAAGGTCTTGCGCAAAATGCCGACCATCATCGAGTAGACTCACAGCGATATAATGACCCTGCGTATAAGTGGCGCTACGCCTGGGAGTTAAGCAATATCCAACGGCTCGATACACCCGTCGACTATATTCATAAAAGTGGTGCGGTGATTTGGGTCAGGCTAGAAGAAAGCGTAATAACGTCAATTACCAGGCAAATTAGTAGTTGTGTCACAAGCTCAATTGAACAGGAGTGGGAGCAGTTGAAAGCCAATTCTACAGAAGAAGTTGGTTTGGGTTCGCTTCCTATGACAAGCATAGAAATAACGCTAACACAGGGAAATATCAACAATAACCATTTCTATATTCCTCGTTCGACGAAATTATTTCCAGTGGATACCTGGGGTGGAAGAAATAAAAGCGAAGCCGGTAAAAATGTGACGGTCAACTTCGCGGGGTTGGATGCAAATGTGCAGACTGATATTGATGGGACTAAGCGACTCTTCAGGTCGAGGGGTGTTGTGAGACAGTTCTATGAACACCATAGATTAAAGGCGCTGGATATGATCAAAGTTTCCAAAATTTCAGAAAGAGAATATACGGTCAGCCCCGGTAAAAGAGCAGCCTGATCTGACACGCAGATTATCAAAGCTGTAATGCCTCGAGTGATCTAGGAAACGAATGGATTTCCTAATTTTAGTAACAATGAACTGTTTAGAGAGTGACGCCAATGTCAGCTACGGTAGATATAGAAAAAGCACGCAAACTGTTTAAGGACGCCTTCCCATTCACCGAGAATACTACTCAGAAAATGGCGGTCTATAAAAATTTAAAAGGAAGGGAAATTGCCCTGCAACGTGAGAGGTCACTCGCTTTTTATATCTGGTTGGAAAAATACGATACTACTATCGAAGGCGTAACAATTAAGAATGATAAAAATCCAGGTCTACCCTATGGGCAAACCCAGGTGAGGAGTTCCAATTTGAATGACACTATGGCACCAAAGCTAAAGAAGGGTAATCGGGTTTGGCATTTAAAAGTAGACGATCTGACAGCGCTTAAGGGTGTTATTGACTGGTATGGATCGGTTTAATCAACAATTGGAAAAGGAGTAATCATGGCAGTACAACACGGAATTTGGAAGATTGGTGATAAACCAGAACCATTGGCCCCAATACGACTAGACTCAGAAGAATTATTAGAAGAGCAGATATTTAGAGATATCTCAATTCTTAATGGGAATTGGTTGCTGATTGGTCGGCAGGTTTACACGGATTTTGGCAAATACATAGACTTGCTCGCAATTGATGCATCAGGTTCGATCATTGTGATCGAATTAAAGAAGCACAAAACGCCTCGTGACGTTGTCGCTCAAACTATTGATTATGCCGCCTGGATAGAGAAGCTTCCAACCGAGCGTATTGGGCAAATTTATCAAAGTTTTGCGGGGCTATACAATTTACCTATAGACAGTATCGACGCTGCTTTTCAGAATAAATTTGGCAGCAAACCTACAGATGAAGAAATCAACAGTTCACATCAAATGGTAGTCGTTGCAGCAGAACTGGATGCGAGTACCGAACGAATAATTACTTATTTGAATGACAAGGCTAGTGTGCCTGTTAACGCAGTATTTTTCTCGGCATTCCAGGATGGAGGCAATCAGTATCTTAGTCGTGCCTGGATGATAGACCCGGGTGAGGTTGAAGAAAGAGCTATTAATGTAGGGCAACGCAATGACTGGAATGGTGAATATTATGCATCCTATGGCGCGCACGAAGGTGGCCGTTCCTGGGCTGACGCCCAAAAGTATAATTTGTTCTCTGCAGGGGGCGGTCGTTGGTATAGCAAGACTCTATTCAAGCTAAAGTCGGGGGATCGCCTCTGGGCTAATATTCCAAAAACAGGCTATGTCGGCGTAGCTGAAGTGACAGGTGAAGCTGTCATCCTCGAAGAGTTTGTTAAAGAAGGGATAGTGTTAGAAGGGAGCTACTTTTCTACAGCAGACCATAGTGAGGATGATGCCGAATATTTCGTTCCCGTAAAATGGCTGCATACCTGTAACGAATCTGATGCTGTTAGCGAGATTGGATTGTTTGGAAATCAAAACTCAATAGCGCAACCACGAACACCAAAATGGGAGCATACCGTAAGCCGGCTTAAGAGCATTTGGAATATTAAATAATAATTGGATGAATAATATCAAACGATACCAACGAACTTTTTCTATCAAAATGGACTCGCGAAATTATTTTGAATTCGAGGGACTAACCCTGGGTTCTAATAACCGAGAATTATTGGGTTATGCAGTAGTGCCATATAGTAGAAAGATAAGGCTCGTTGTGAAGTGAAGTCGGGGCGCGTTGAATACGGGTTTGATATGAAAACCTATGGTTTTACCCCAGTTCTATTCCTAATTGTTGGGATGTAGTATTTGAGGGAGATCGGTGTACAGCGATATCTAGTGGGGTTATCTGGCGTCTTACGCATATTACGTGGAAAACCAGTTACATCGAAACCATACGGTGTTAGTTTGTTGTGGCGTGAGTTCCTATGGGATGGTTAGGTTCTTGGTCAAGCCAATTATTCGTTGTTATTGATATTTATGGTTGGGGATAAGTTTTGAGGTGGGAAGTGTTTTTATCCATGGATGTTGTATGCAAGAAATAAACCTACTGGTAGCGCAAATAATTGCGATGAATCATGCGTGGAAGTTAGCAGTTGAGCGCTGGTCAGGTGAATCTAACTTGGCAAATTCCCTGCGAGATAGGAAATCTTGTTTGCAGGTACGTTTGCTTCGAGATTATCAAAATTGGTGTTTTTTAAGATTGGACTTGGACCACACTGAAGGCGAAGATTTGTACAGCGTGAGGTTGATGCAACCGATTACCTTAGAGAACGGTTATGAACGAAGAGATGCTGAGCATATGCCGGTGAGGCTTGCACAGGAGTTTTTCACCGAAGACGAATTAAGTGAGATAGTTAAATAAGATGTTAGACCTGATTTTTCAAAGTTTCGATAGTGGGGATCCTATCAGTAGGATTGTTATCACTTGCATTGTAATCGCAGCCATTAGCTTTTTAATCGCAGAGTTATGGTTAGTGATAAGTTATAGGCGATCATTAGTCAGGGCTAAGCGCCTCAACAATTGGCTAAAAAATCATCCAACCTCTATTGATCAGAAGGCTATTGACAATAAATTTGAGAGCCTAATTCGTTCCTTTTTTCTGTATACGAAGGCAGTTGATGGTCAGAAAATATTATCCAGGGATGGGGATCGATACCTTCTAAATAATCACTGTTCCTCACTTATCCCAATATTGCCGACTTCTCCGTACCGATTTGTTCCTGCACTCTTGACTACCGCAGGTGTAATGGGAACTTTTTTAGGCGTTTCAATCGGGTTAAGTGAATTTAATATTGGGGGTGATTCAAGTGACTTAATGAAATCCGCAATTAACTTGTTAGGCGGTATGAAAACGGCTTTTTATACGTCATTGGTCGGTATGTTTTTTTCGCTGATATTTATGCTTTTATTATTTGTAACCGCCAAAGTAAGAGATATATCCTATGGTCGGGTTCTTGCAAATCTATCAAACCAATGCTTAATGGTTTCTCCGGTTTCGTTGCTTAATAACATTGCCCCCGCAAATCAAGATGAGCTTATAGCAAGTCAGCTGGAAGCCGCACAATCTACGATTGAATCAAATACTAAAATTGGTACTTCACTCAATGCGATTAACGATTCTCTATCTACATTCAATGGTGAAACCATAGTCGAATCCCTAACTAAAGCGGTGCATCAAACTATGAGCGAGGAAGTGACACCAGTTTTAGTCTCTATTAGTAAAGAAATTCGCTCGTTGAAAGAGATAAAGGAACAAAATGGCCAAGAACTTATTGAAAATATTACTGGCGCACTTAAGAAAGATGTCATAGAGCCGTTCGATAGACATTTATCAAATAATACTGATGTTATAGCGAAAACAGCCACAGCTCTGGAGCAGCTTTCTGATAAGTTGGGGGACGTTATGTCAGGTTTACACGACACCACCGAAACTTTAAATTCTTTCCAAAAGGAAACCTTACTAAAATTACAGGATTTTGCATCTTCTCTTCGGGAAATTCTAGGTCAATTTGAAACTAGTACGGAAACAGTATTAGAAAAAGTGGCTAACGATATAGGAAGTGCGATAAACGAAAGTATTGACGGTATGAAGCGTCAGCGCGAAGCATTTGAGAGTAGTGCGGAGATAGCTTCCCAGGCGTTTGTTCACCAGAACCAAACACTAGAAAATATTGGTATCGAGTCTAGCAAACTAATGAGCGACGCTAAGGATAATTTGTTAACTGGATTATCCGATGTGGATGCTAAAGTGAAATCTATGTCTGATGTCGTACAAAATGAGCTTGAGAACTTCAGGTTGGAGTATCAGCAAAACCTGTCTTCATTCTTTGAACAGCAATCCAACCTATTGGAGGGAGCGCTGGGTAAGCAAAGGGAAGGACTTGCTGCAGTTGTAGCCGATTTCCGAGATGCATTTAAGGAGGAGAATGATCTGAGGAAGAAACAATTCGATATGCTGGTGGAGCATCATAAGAAACAAACTGATAGTGTGAAGATTGTTAGGGAGTTGGTCGAAGCGGTAGGACTAACCAACTCAAGTATATTTAACCAAATAGAAGATGCTTCAAACACGGTTAATAAACAAGTAGGGTTATTGAGAAAAGAATATGTCAACGCTAGTCAAGCGTTTAATGAGATTACTGAAAGAATGCCTGAGGCTATTGATGGGTATCTTAGTAATGCTAAGGAAAGTCACGAACAATTTTTTACCAACTTCGACGATGCTGCAGCTCAAGTTCACGGCAAACTGGCGGAAGCGGCTAATTTGCTCGTAACTGCCATGCAGCAAATCGACATTCAATTAAATGCACAAACTGCAAAAGCTAGCTGATGTCGAACGAATTTTTCAAAACCCCGAATCAAGAGATTGATGAAACAGGTGCGTGGTTATCAATAGGGGATTTAATGTCAGGACTTTTAATGATTTTTAGCTTGCTGCTAATCGTTGCATTACTGCAATTAACGGAAGCTGCGGAAGAATCTAAAGAAAGCCGAATTATTATTATACAAAGTTTGCAAAAAACTCTGGCCGAAGAGGGTATAAATGCCAAAATAAATCCAGAAACAGGAGATATTAGTATCTTAGACTCATTGCTATTTGCTAGTGCATCATACGAGTTAAAATCTGAAGGTAAGGTTTTTTTACATAATTTTGTTCCCGTTTATAGCAAGGCTATCTTTAGCGAAGAGCGGATTTCCGATGAAATCGTGCATGTTGTTATTGAAGGGCATACAAGTTCATCAGGAAGCCATGAAGGTAATATGCAGCTCAGCTTAATGCGGGCAAATAGTGTCTATCGTGAAATTGGAGTTATGAAGTTCCCTAAGAAGGCCGTATTTCAAAATAAGGTTTTGGCAGCAGGCCGTGGTGAGTTGGACGCAAGTCAAAAAATAGATGATTCGTCTGATAGAAGAGTAATGTTCCGGTTCCAGTTTAGAGGTGAACGCTTTTTTCACTGGTTTCAAAACGAGAAGGAATCCTTGTAAATTGTCAGTCTTCGATTTCACTGGAATTTATTTCGAACCACCACGGTCGCCTAGGCCACATCGCATGATGTCTTTGGTGGATGGGTTGCAGAAAAAGGCCTGGAATACAGCAGCAGGCAGCGTGATTTTCCCACCTCGATCGATCGAACAAATTCTTGATTTAATTGCAGATGACAGAGGTAGCGAGATCTCTATTATCGAATGGATTCATTTGTTTGATAGCAAAGAAAGTTGGGATGAAGGTCAAACTGAAGCAAATATAAATAGTACTTCAGTAAATATTATTAAGGCTATTGTTGGTGATCCGAATATAGTCCATTTAGCGCTTTTCAGAGCTGCGTTGGCTATAGAAAACCAATCCAATAAATTCCCAAGCATACTTATAGACAATCTCAATGAAATGGAACCGTACGTTCCGCTAGAGAGTACAAAATTGGCTATCAGAATTTTAGTAGCCTCTAATAGTGGTGATTTTATATCGATAGCTAAGATGTCATTAGAAGCCCAGATAACTCCGGAGCAATTATTTGTAAAAGCTGGGCTTACCCGCTGCACTAGTTTATATCAGAGAGTCTGTGATGCAATCCATGGAATGTTTGAAGGCATCAGGTTGCCTTTAAACGAAGACTGGTTAGTCGACACGCTTGGGTTAATGACTAGGCGAGGCCAAAGCAATTTGCTGAACAAACTGTTGCCTAGTGTGAGAAATATAGATCGTTGTGAGAGATTTATAACTTGGTTAGGGAGCACCTGTAAGCCAACGCTAAATGGTGGTCTTTGGTTTAGTCTGAGTGCCCAATCAAAAATCACAGTCAAAGAATATATAAAGATAAGCACTTTTCATAATGTTGAGGAGCTTGTGCGGGCTATATTAACTCCAAATGCAGTTCGAGATTTAGCACTGGATGATATTACACAGAATCAAATAAAGAGCAGATCAACCTATTGGTCTCACTACGAAGACAGTATTTTGTCTATTAGAATTATCGTTCCAATATCTACTGCCAAAGCGATATCAAATGAGGTTGAGTATTGGGACTGGTTAGAGGTTTTCGAGCATCCAGAATCAGCGACAGAAATTGCTATATTTGAGTTTAAAGAATATATCGCCGTAGAGTTTTTTCGGGGTCCGGCTAGTGAAATTCGAGTTTTTGAAAATAATACTAGGCGTGTCAATTATCTATTAAAACAAAATAAGTTACAGCTTTATGGAATTAGGAGATTGTCTGAAAAAGGGGTTCATGATCATATGATGCTTTGGCAATGGGCCTGTGAAAAATGGTTGCGACTAAATTTTCAAATCGTACCCGATCCCTCTGTCTCTAGGTTTAAAGGGTTACCTAATAAAGCAAGCGACTATAGTCATACTAAAGGCCTACCTGTACCAAGTTTGGAACTTTTAAAGAAACGTGATGATCAACTAAATTCTTGGAATAATGATTATCTGACGCGAGAAGCAAAGATAAAGAAAGGTGAGTCTTTAGGTACCGTCAAAACTCGTAGATTAAAGATGTTTGCTAAGCAGGCCGGGGATTTGGGGGATTTCTCGCTAATGATAGAGAACCTAAAAGCAGCGGCTATGTTGGACGATATGGACTCAGTTACGAAGTTGGCCTATTGGTTTTTGAAAAAACAACCGGCATCGAAGGAAGATCGAATTGAAGGTGAATATTGGCATCGCGTCCATCAAATATTTCTAGGGAATTTTGACCTTAATTCTATTGATATTGTGCTGCGGCAGATTAGTTTGAAAGGCATGGATATACACATAAATGAAAAACCACTATTCGTGAATTCGAAACGTCATATTGGAGTTAAATATAAGGGGGAAATTCATCCTTTATATTTGCTGAAAAGTTTAACGTTCGCAATATTTCTCGAAACTGTATCAGATGATTTAGAGGTCAGTCCCATGGGGTTAAATGCAACGGGATTTTTTATAGCTTTAGACGAATGAATTTACAGGAAGCTCTTTTAGAGAAATCGTTATAGCTGATAATAAGTAATATTTTCAGTATCTGTTTAGTTAGGTGAACACCTTATTGTTTAATCTGTCAGAGATTAGTTTCAGCAAAATATGTATTTTCATGTAAGTCAGATCATATTCACATTAGGGACAGCATTTTATGTATTTGGATCAATTGCTCAATCGAAATTATATTGGTGATAATAATTATCGACAATTATTAAATATATTTAGTGGGGTCTGTTCAGCACTGAAATCGAACCTTTACATTAATATTTCCATTTTTCTATTTGTGATTTTTACCGGATGGTACAGGTGAAAGTATGCGGCCGCTAGAATGGTATCAATTAGTATTGAAAAATCGGGAATTAGAGCAGCCGGTTGGCCAGCCACTGTATCAATACAGACTCACAGACTTTGAATTTTCCGAGTTAAAGCAGCTAATGGAATTGAGCGCACATATGGGAATTTCTCATATAGTGAAAATGATCTATTGGGATGCCTGTTTTGTATTTTATGCTTCAGAGTGGTGGCGGCGTTACTATAAAGGAAAATGGGGTTGGGATGGCATATTTGATTCGATCGGAATCGATTATAGTGAGTTGTCTTCCAATAGGCGTAATGAGCTTATCGAAACCGGTTTATATCGTTGGAGACGGGATATTAGGCTTGTTAATGGTGCTCGTAGGTTCCTAGGGACAATTGCGACTGAAGGCGGCTTACCACTTCACCAATTATCGGAGACGGGTGGCTGGATAAAAGGAATTTTAAGCCAGGTATTAAAAAAGCACCTATCACGTGGTATTTCTATTGCAGTATTAATTGAGAGCTATGGGGACATCATTCCTCGCAGTTACCGCTCCTCTGAGCTCGAAAATATCTTGGCAGATATTTTGGAAATAGTGGTCAGACTTCGAGCTGAGCACCAATTAATGTCAAAAGACTCCCCTCTGACCTGGCTTGATAGTAACGTGCCCGAATGGCGGGATCAGTTTCCTTTACCGATAGATGATGAATCAGGTAAGTCCTTACTTAGCGACCTCGTAGATACGGCATCGGCTGCCAGGGACGACAGTGATATCAGCACCCCCTTTGTCGTCGAAAGGTATTTAGTCAGTGCTGACAGTCAGTTCCCTGAATTACAGGCAAAAATCGAAATCCCTACATTTGTTAGCCCTCAAAGTATCGGCTTTGACATCGCAACCAATAATGCAACTGCAGTCTACGAACTTGAGGCTTATGAACCTGGTGGATCGATATGGCCCTGGTGTCGTGCTCTGTTAACGACCTACAAGGGCGAACAAGTATTAAAGCTCAGCGGCCGGTCATTAAGGCTGATTAAACATGAAGCCATCAAGGAAGTTAGATTGCGGCTAAAGTCTATGGGAGAAGTTCATCATGAATTTGAAATTTCTAATGGTAGCAATATTGATACTGAACTCCCCTGGCTGTTCCGTAAGGTTGATAGTAAATGGATTTTACAAGGTACAGCGAGCCAATCGATAAAAGATAAATTTGCTATTTTATATATTCCAGGTCGGCACGCTGTAAATATTGCAGGGCAGGAAACAGAATTAACTGAGAAAGGAAGTATTTACGACGGCAAGCTCCACTCATTAGTCGGGGTGGTTGAAACTATTTTTGAAGATGCGAAATATAAATTCTCTACGGGCATCGATGAATCAATAATTCGTTACCATTTGACAGGAAGGCCTTTCCCGTTTAGCTCTAACCCCAGGGAAGTTTTTATTGGGCTGCCGAGCCTTGTTGAAACTAACTCAATAACTGGATTGACAATTAGACGGAGTTCGCAGGAGCTAGTCGCTAAACCACTCGGGGTAAGTGTTAATTGGCTGGCTCTGTCAGAAAATGACACGGGGAATTTTGAAGTAAGATTGCTGGACCAAGATGAAAATATTCTGTTTTGTAAGCGTATCGGTATTTTAGAACAGTCATTTTCATATCATTTAAAACCTGACCTAGATAGTGTTCGGTCGGGCTTGATAAAAATTCATAACCCTGCGAACGCTGCAATTTCGTTCTCTAGACAAGGTATTGATTCAAGAATCTCAACGAGCATGGAAGACACCGATATTAGGGTTGAGGCGAGCGACTTACCTCCGATTTCTATAGATATTACCTATTTAGCAATTGGGCATAACCGAGAGCTACTGTTGACTTTCCCTTTCCCTTCAAAGGGGGCCCTACTTTATGACGGAGATGCAAATCAAAAACCATTTTTGGAGCCCCTGTATCTAAATAGTTTGAAGGGTTTTCGGATTAAGGTGTTTGATGAGTCATTTCGTCCGGGGATAAAGGCTGATATTGAATTCTCACTTAATGATCGGGAATTATCATTCGCGGCGAGCCGGGGTATATGTATCCGTAGAAATCTGCCCCTTAGCGCTGAACTTACGGAATATTCAATTTATGATTGGGTTACTTCAATCGAGTCATTATTAAGTGTTAGCACTTCATTAGACTCTAATGTAAAGGTTTCAATGGTGATGCATGGGCAAGAAATATTTAAATTTCATGTTTATCGATACGAAAGAGAATTGACTGCCCGATGGCAAGATGGAGTCGTTGAGTTTGAATCAATGATTCATCAGGACTTTAACGAAAATGACCTGGAAAATTGCAAGGTATCCGCCCTGTATCTTAGACAACCAGAGCAACGGGATTACCAATTGCTGCCAGGGTTTACGCAAGGTGTTTTTAATGGGCAGTGGTCATTTTCTCCCGAAAATCGACAGGATGGCCCGTGGTTGATTTACCCTCCCGAAGGTTCACTCATAAAATTCAGGCCTTTATTATGGGTAGTCGGTGATAAAGCCAACCGTATTGGTGATGATGTAAATGTAGTCACTAGTTTACAGAAAGCTATTGATATATCTGATGTTGTACTGAGAGCTGAAGCGATAAGGCAGGTTTTACGTTTAATGTCAGAAGATCAAACTCATAAAAGTTGGGCCTACCTCGAGAAGTTGTGGATAAAAAGTAAGCATCTTCCTATGTCGACTTTCGATATTTGGAAAGTTGCAATAGGGGAACCAGGCTTCTTGGCTAGTTTGTTGATTAATAATTACGATGACATGCTGGAAAGATTGAGATTGGAGTTCCCCCTTATATGGGAACTAGTATTACTTAAAGATTGGGAGGTTTCACTCAGGGCTTTTAAGATTAAAATAACGTCTAGTCTAGAGGATGAACATGAACTAATAAGTGAGCTAGTACGAAAGAAAATATCCAAAATCGAAAGTTTAGAGTTATCAATGACAGGTATAGGTAAGATTCTTAGATTACGTTTACTAGGTGAGATGTCGCCAGAGCTTCAAGTAATGAGTCTACCCGTCTCGGCATTTGTTGCAGGACGATTAAGTGAGGCAATGGAGGACCTATTTAGATCAAGGTCTGATCACGACTGGCCAGTTTTTTTACGTGATCGACTAGTGAAAACTTTGCCCGAAATACCAATTGGAATTGCAGAAGCTTTGATTGCACATAACGGTCACCATGTGCCGGTGGTATTTTTACCATTGGTACTAGCCTGGCGAGCGTTGTCTAATGATCAACCTGCCTGGCCAGAAACTCCTATTGATTATTTCAAAATTCAGCAATTGAAAAATTTCAACGAGGACTGGTTTAACGAGGTTTTCCAGTATTCCATCTCGTGGTTATCTCAACAAAAAATATAAGATGGACATAAGTATGGAAAATAATAATTACTACCATAATTTAATCAATCAAGTTGCCAGGCGCTCGGTAGAGTCCACAATTAGTGTTTTGGGCATCAGTGATAAGGGGCTTCGTAAACATTTAGCCAACGAAATGGGTGCCGACATAGAAAGTTTGGGTTTATTGTCCGATCCCGTTTTCGAATCTATGTTTCCATGGGAGAAGTCACTAAATGCCATGGAAGCCCTTTCAGGGAACATGCTGAGGCCCTCGTTGATTAAAGCGATGGATGAAGCTGGTGATCAAAAGTTTGGAAAAGACTGGTTTCCATTTAAACATCAGATTGAATCTTGGACGGTTCTTCAGAGTGACCCGAATAAATCATTAGTTGTAACAAGCGGCACTGGATCGGGTAAAACTGAATGTTTCATGGTTCCCATTCTTAATGACCTGGCGCGAGAATACGAGGAAAATTATCAACCGCTAATCGGTGTCAGGGCGTTATTTATCTATCCCCTAAATGCATTGATCAATAGCCAGAGAGAACGCTTAAGGGCCTGGACAGAGGCGTACGATGATGGACTCAGGTTTTGTCTTTATAATGGTAATACCGAAGAAAATAAACATAAAGATATGGGTAAGTATCCAAATGAAATACTTACCAGGAAAGTATTGCGGGATTCACCGGCACCAATGTTGGTTACCAATGCAACGATGCTTGAATACATGTTGGTTCGACAGGTAGATGAACCCATTATTCAACAATCTAAAGGTTTGCTCAGATGGATTGTTCTTGATGAAGCACACTCCTATATGGGCTCTCAGGCGGCTGAGTTATCGTTGCTTTTAAGGCGAGTGTTGCATGCCTTTGGCGTTGAGGCAGGTAATGTCAGGTTTGTCGCAACATCGGCAACAATAGGGGATTCAGGTGCAGATAAGAAGCTCCAACAATTTTTAGCTAGCTTAGCAGGTGTAAGCGAAGAGCAGGTAGTTGTCGTCGGAGGGGAAAGGTCTGTCCCTTCATTGCCAAAGCTAGTGCCCCAAAAGAAGGAGCTTAATGAAATATTGGAAATTGATTCTGCTAGTCGCGTTTCAGCCGAGCGCTTCAGAGCATTAACTTTAAATTCAACTGCAGTTAAATTACGTTCGCTTTTAACCAATAGTAAAACACCATCTACTTTAAATAGCCTAACAAATGAATTATTTGGTGATAAGTCAAGATTCCGAGACACGTTAAATTGGATCGACATATGTTCAAGTACCTCTGGGCCAGGACCCAATAAAAAATCTCCCTTAATAGATGCGGAACCATTTCTTCCAGTTAGAGGGCATTTGTTCCATCAAGTGTTGAGTAGCCTTTGGTGTTGTGCAGACAAAAATTGCTCAGCTAAGGAAAATACACCACTTTTAAAAAGTTGGCCGTTTGGAAGAGTTTATTCTGAACGAAAAAACACCTGTCAATGCGGCGCTCCGATTTATGAGCTCGTGTTTTGTAATGACTGCAATGCACCACATTTAATTGGTCTTGACAAAAACGGCATTTTGATTCAGAGGGGGCAAGAAGCGGTCGATGAATTTAGTTTGGACTTTGAGGCTCCTGACGAAAATGAAGCTGAGGATGTGATGCCAGAATTCTCAGATAATTTACTAGTCGCGCCAAAGTTACATCCTCAGATGACATATGCGGTTTCCATTGATAGTGAGCGTCGTATCACTTCACCGGGGATGGATACTTATGATTTGAATGTATTACAGCCAGACGATATGGGGTGCGCAAAATGTGAACACAGAGGGTTTAAATCACCTTTTTATAGGCGAAGCATACTTGGGACACCATTTTACATTAGCAATACGATACCAACTCTCCTTGATGCGTGTCAGGAAAGTGACCAAGCAAATGAACGTCCCAATCGTGGAAGAAGGTTGATTACATTTACTGATAGTCGGCAAGGGACGGCTCGTATTTCGACAAAAATTCAGCAGGACTCTGAAAGAGATTCTATTCGAGGGCTTATATATGGTGTAACGGCTCAGAATGTGTCGGCACTTTCTAAAGTAGAACAAAAAGCTCTAGAAGATAAACTGGAAGAATATCAATATAAAGCAGAAAAGTTTCGGGGGCACGGTGAGCTCGATCTTGTAAAAAGTATTGATGAGCTTGCAGAGCCAATAAGGCAGCAACTGAATTCCGTGGGTTCAGCGAAGCTTTTGCATTGGAATGCTGCATTAAATAATCTTTATTCAAGTCCTGATATTTCTCGTTGGATATTCGATTATTACAAAAAACTCAATCCTGTGCTTTTCCCAGATAATGGTGGGGCGAGGATTCTTACGGAGATGCTATTGCTACGAGAGTTTGCTCGCAGACCAAAGCGCCAGAACAGTATGGAGACGCTTGGATTGGTTGCAGTACGGTATCCTGCTTTGAGCGAGATAAAGAGAGCCCCTGTTGTATGGCTGGAGTTAGGATTGGACTTACCGGAGTGGGTTGCATATCTTAAAGTGATTCTGGATTTTTTTATTAGAGAAAACTCTATCATCAATATTCCTATTGACTGGGTTGATTGGATGGGGGCAAAAATATATCCAAAATCTGTTTTAGGTCCGAACTCAGATGAAAGTACCAGCTCAAGAATAAAGGCTTGGCCGAAAATAAATCGTGGTAGGAATGGGCGTATAGTCAGAATGCTTGTGGTTGCATGTGATTTAGAGTTGGAAAACAAAGTCCATAGGGATAGTGTCACTGGAGTTCTGAAGGAAGCCTGGATAGCTTTGACAGCCAAGTATCAAGTTAAAGATGACGAAACAAATCAAACGGAAATACGTCAAATTCTAAAATCGCTACCTGGCACGGTCCAATTTCATTTAGACCGTGCCGAGATGTCTTTTGGTGCATGTGCGTGTGGTTGGGTTTGTCCAATTACGAATCGGCTAGTAGATTCAACTTTTAAAGGGATTACTCCTTATCTGCCTTACAATCTCAGTGAGCAGAAAATTATTTGCCGTAAAGTAACCATACCTATATATCAGATCAATGCATCCGAATTTGAATCCGACTTAGCCAGAAAAATAGCGATCAGGGACTGGGTTTCCGAGCAAGCTGAAATTTCAGAATTAAGAAGTGAAAATCTATGGACAGATATTAGCGACAAAATATTAGAAGGTGGAAAATTCTTTCGGACGGCTGAGCATTCTGCGCAGCAACCAGCTTCGAAGTTGGAAAGATACGAAGCTATGTTTAAGGTAGGAAAATTAAATGTCCTTAATTGCTCTACGACAATGGAGATGGGAGTAGACATTGGCGGAATATCGGTAGTGGCTATGAATAATGTGCCCCCTCATCCAGCAAATTATTTGCAACGATCTGGTCGTGCAGGTCGCAGAGGGGAAACACAGGCTCTCTCGTTCACTATCTGTAAGGACAACCCACATGAACGCCAGGTTTTTGTAAACCCGTTATGGCCGTTTACGACTTCAATTGATGCCCCTTATATTACCTTGAATAGTGAGCGTATTGTCCAAAGGCATGTTAATTCGCTATTTCTGGCTTACTTCCTGAAAGAAATTCTGACGGTAAATGAAAAGTCGCTTACTAGTTTGAATTGCCAATGGTTTTTTTATCATGATGACATTAGTCAGGCCCCGGTGGAACGATTTGAAAGGTGGTTAGCATCTTTATCGCACGAGTATATACCTGTCAATTTGAAGGAGGGTATTGAGCGAATCGTCAAAGGTAGTGTGCTTTCCAGTTTATCTATTGTGCAAATCATTTCTCGATCGATAGATTCAGTCGACGTAGCAAAAAATCAGTGGCTACCCGGATATCGTAAACTAAAAGATGAACTTAGTAAGGCCAGTAGCCTTAAAGAAAGTGACCCTTTCCGGCGTAAGGTTGAATATGATCTAAAGTGTATGGGGGAGGGTTATTTATTATCTGAATTGGCGTCAAAGGCATTTTTACCTGGTTATGGATTCCCGACTGGAATAGCGACGTTTGATCATTTTTCAGTTGATGATTACAAGCGTGGAAAATATAGGAAGGCATCTGGTCGAATAGATAATCTAACCCGCATGAGAGAGCGCCCAGGACGTGATATGGCAGTCGCCATTCGAGAGTATGCTCCTGGTGCTGATGTGGTTCTCGATGGACTGGTATATAGGTCGGCGGGAATTTTACTCAATAAATTCTCACCAAGTGAAGACTATTCTGTACCACAGAAGATGACTGTTGAATGGCGTTGTGATTCTTGCGGATTTATTGGTAACGAATCTGGAGCGACATTTAGTAATCATTGCTCAGAGTGTGGGGCCAGTCTAAGTGAGGATCATGTAAAGGATTACTTAGAACCAATCGGTTTCGCTGTTGACTTCTATAGCTCACCATCTACCGATATCAGCTCCCAAATGTATGTTCCCACTCAAGAGCCGTGGGTGACCGCAAATGATACTCTGAATCCTCTTTTTGATCCGCGATTAGGATCTTATCGTAATAGTCCCAAGGGGCATATTTTTAATCATTCGTCAGGGGCGTTTGGCAATGGATTTGCCGTTTGTTTGAGGTGTGGAAAGGCAGACTCGATGACTAACGATAATGAATATCCATTTGGTTTACAGCCAGGTAAACCACACAAGAAACTACAGGGTAAGCCAGGCCCCGAAGAGACTGCTATGTGCGAGGGGCCAGAAGAGGCCTATGCTATTAAGTCGGGTGTACACCTTGGTTCAACAGACCAAACTGATGTTTATGAGCTTTACTTAAAATATCCCGAAGAAAATCTATATATCCGTCATCAAAAAGGAGACAGCTTGCCATGGACACTGGCGGTGGTTCTCAGGCAGGTGCTAGCTGATATTCATGGTATTGATGCAAGTGAAATGGGGTACACCATCAAACCATCAAGATTGCAGGGTTGTGGATATCCCGTGGCAACAATTGTACTTTTTGATAAATGTGGCGGGGGTGCCGGATTCTCTACGGCCGCTCCTCGATATTTGCGTGACATGTTTATTAGGGCATTGGCCTATCTCGAATGCGCTGAAGACTGTGATAGCGCATGCCAATCATGCTTAATGGGTTACGACACACGTTTCCATATTGATTTGTTGAACCGCCATTCGGCGATTAAATATATCGAAACCATATTGCCATTTTTGGACTTGCCGTTAAATGCTAAATTGTTTGGCGAAGATTCAAAATACTGTAATGAGCCCCTTAGTAGTGAAATTATTGCTAGTTCAACTAGTGGCCATACCCAGTTGCGCATTTTTACTGGTGCCAGCTACGCTGACTGGAATATCAATAACGGCAGTATGAAGGAGTCATGTTTGAGCTGGCGTAATATGTTCGATGAAGTTGAGCTTGTATTGCCTGGCAACCATGTAAACGAATTAAGCGATATCCATAAAGAAGATTTAAAGGCGTTATCTAACTTTGGAATTAAATTGACTGTGCTTAGTGGAGGCGTGAGCTTGCCTTCATCGACTGGTTGTCTACTGGCGCAAGTAATAATAGGCAAAAAAGTAATCTCATATGCATGGACTCAATCCTCAATAAATATTCCTGACAGTAACTGGTGGGATTTTGAAGAGGGCTACTTAGTAAAGTCAGATTCTTTTCAGGAGGTTGGTGTAGTCGAGTTTGACGAAAAACATTTGTCTACAGTCAAAGGTGACGGTGATATTGAGATCGATTTGAGTTCACAATGTGATGGGCTGATAAATCAATTTGGTGAGAAGTTTTGGGATCATATTTCTGAGAAAAGTGAAACTTTACTGACTATTTTCAATAGTGATTTATCTCTTCAGAAACTTGAATACTCAGATTGTTACATATGCACACCCTGGTCGTTGATGCTACTAGCTGAAATCATTGATGGGTTAAAGCAACGATTGGAGGGGAAATGGAGCCATCCAGAGATAGCCCTGAATACATCAGAAAAAAATAATCCTAGGAAAGGTTCAGGCGTTTATGGGGAATGGGCATCAAAGCAAGATACGGGGACCGTAATTGCTCATTATTTTGAACAAATGGATGAGCAGATAAATGTTAATTTAAAACCTTTTAAAGACATACCTCATGGACGAATTTTAAGTTTGTATTGGGGAAATGGTAGCACTTCAACTATTCGTCTAGACCACGGCGTGGGCTGTTGGAGTATGGATGGACATGCATCAAAATGGTTAGATGTCCAGGGTTCAGCAGAGAGTCAAGTGTCGGATATGTTCGATTTATTGCCGAGTATAAGAGTTAGATATAGTAAAAATTTTCCTACTCAGATATTTATAAAAAACAGATAGATTCTGTTCTAGAGATGAAGATAAAGGCAATGATTGATTTCTTCGAAGGTTTTAATAACCCAAAAGTAAAGTCTTTGGTATTAGAAGGCATTAAATATCACCTACCGAAACAAGAATCATTGTAATGATAGGTAACCATAGATATACGATCTGAAGAAGACAAGTTATTTTCGAAGTGGAGGCAGAAGCACATCAATAGCTCATTATACGCAATAATATTTTCACGTAACCACAGGCCTTTCACTTGTCTACGATGGGGGCTTACTGCTGCTGAAGTTTTACAGACTTTTTTCAATCAGGTATCGCAAGACAGCTTTTTACTGATGGCTATTCAATCCGAAACCAAACACAATTTACAGCACTGTATACGCAAGCATGGTGGATTGGTTTAATGGATTATAGCGTCGAACGTAAGCGATTGGTGGACTGGCTACGGCTTCAAATGATCGGCCCTGTATCTACTGGCGATACTTTGCAGGGTATAGCCCCTTTGGAGCGTTATCCCTGCGGCAAACTCTATCCGGTGATTAATGATCAAGAAGGTGTAGACCCGGCTGCTGAAGATGATGAGACGGATGACTATAGTGTGCTTGGCGAAGAGGATGGTACATCGGTTGCGGTAGAAGAAACGGTAAGGCCTCGCCGCTATGTAGCACCCTCGGCGGTCGGATTTTCTTTTTTTGCCCGTGGGGATGATCTGGAGTTTCAGAAAAAAAAAGGGGTCAAGTATTGATATAATACCTTAAGCGCATTATCCTTCATCCATGCCAAGACCTGTTCGAATTAATTTTGAAGGCGCTTATTACCACGTAATGAATCGTGGTAGAGGGCGACAACTCATTTTTCATGGCAATGACTATTACCATAGCTTTCTAACCTGTCTGAAGGAGGCCAACGAGCGGTTTGGGTTGGAGGTAATCGCTTATTGCATGATGGGAAATCATTATCACC
>JBLHWR010000016.1:0-26101 GCA_047629275.1 Gammaproteobacteria bacterium | reverse complement strand
GTCTGATGTATAGGCCGAACGAATGAGGTTATTGAGCAAGCATCAATAGCGTTGGGTAAATAATTGACAATGCAGTGATTATTTCGGTGCGGGATTGCCTGTTGTCCAATTCTTGAAACGAGATTCGCAGTGTTCTAGTAGCGAGTTGTAGGTTGGGAAGTAGAGTTCAAAGCCATCTTCGGCCGGTGCGTCGTATTCGCAAAAGTCATTATCGTGGGTTCGACAAATAGTGGGTCGGTCATTATATATACCACATCGACCATCCATTTCTAGATGGGTACAAGTTGAGTCGAACATTAGAAACCAGCCGTCTGAATCTTTATAGATACCGATATTCTTATGTGATACTTGCCAGAGTAAAATTTCAAAATCGTACTTTGAGCGCGGCGTGTCGATTTGCTGGGTGACGTAGGTGCAGCAGGTCGAATTGGTGCAAAGGTCACATTTAGGTGTGATTGAGTTAGCACTAGTCACTTCAATCAGAGGGAATTCGAGGCTGCTCATTATGAAAGGTTAATCCAGTCGCGTGGTTTTAGATAGTAATCGGTGAGTAATGCTTCGTCACTGCCGGGTTCTGCTTGATAGTTATATTGCCAGTTAACAACAGGGGGCAGTGACATCAAGATTGATTCGGTTCGGCCACCTGATTGTAATCCGAATAAAGTGCCTCGGTCATACACTAAATTAAACTCGACATAACGACCACGGCGGTAGAGTTGAAATTGCTTTTGTTGATCGGTGAAAGCCGTGCCTTTTCGTTTCTCAACAATGGGTAAATAAGCAACGAGATAGTGGTCACCTACACTTCGCAAGAATGAAAATGATTGTTCAAAGCCAGGTTGATTAAGATCATCAAAAAACAGACCGCCAATCCCACGTGCTTCATTACGATGTTTGAGGTGAAAATAATCATCACACCAGTGTTTATATTTACTATAAATATCTGAATCTGTGACTGAGCCAAATTCTGCACAAGCTTGCTTAGCCACTTGATGCCAGTGCACACAATCTTCAGTATAGGCATAGTAAGGCGTTAAATCGAAGCCACCACCTACCCACCAAATAGCCGGTTCACCTGCTTTCTCTGCGATAAAAAAACGCACATTTGCATGTGAGGTTGGCACATGCGGGTTGTTTGGGTGAACAACTAACGATAGACCCATTGCATGAAAATTACGCCCTGCTAATTCGGGTCGGTGTGCGGTGGCCGATACCGGTAGGCTGTCGCCAGTCACTTCGGAGAAATTAACCCCTGCTTGTTCAAAAACATCACCACCGGTTAATACCATAGTTTTACCGCCACCTTCGCCGGACTCACGCGTCCAGTTATCCACTACAAACTTTGCTTTACCATCGGCTAAAGTAATGGCGTCAGTAATACTAATCTGCAGTGTTTCTAGGTATTGTCTTATTTGATCTGTATTCAGAGTCATGGTGTTAAGGCCTAATGATGTCACCAGATTCTAATGATTTAATCTCACTGGGCCGACCGGTGCCGGGTTGGTAGCCACTGATAATGTAATCTAGTTGGCTTGCAAATAATCGACGCGCTTGTATTGAATTACGGATGGTCGTTTTGCCGCTCAAGTTAGCGCTGGTTGATACGATTGGGGACTCTAACTCAGTGCAGAGGGCTTTAATAAATGGGTGACAAGTGATTCTGATGGCTATAGTTGAAAATCCACCACAAAGCCAGCTGGGGCAGTTATGGCTAGCAGGAATAAGCCAAGTCGTTGGTTGAGTCGTAGGTTTGTTTAGCAGTGCAATATCGTTTGCTGATAAATCACTATTAATATAGGGCAGACAAAAGTCCAGTTCGGACGATATTAAGATGAGTCCTTTACTTGCCGAACGCTGTTTGATCTGCAAAATGCGTTCGACACTATCCTTGAGTAGTGGGTGGCAACCAAAACCCCAGATAGTGTCTCCAGGGTAGGCAATAACTGCGCCAAGATCGATCTGATGACGTAATCGATTGATAGCCCACGGTGACATCGTATGGCGCTAGGTTGGGGCTTTTTTAACAGCTACTGTCTTCTTAGTAGATGCTTTTTTAACGACAGTTTTTTTACCTACTACCGTTTTCTTGGGTGCAGCTTTCTTTTTAGTGGCCACTTTTTTCTTCACTACTTTCTTTTTCGGAGTTGCCTTCTTTTTAACGATGGCTTTTTTCTTTGTTACAGCCTTCTTTCGTTTTGACTTGGGAAAAGG
Organism: Gammaproteobacteria bacterium; assembly: GCA_047629275.1. Taxonomy (GTDB): domain Bacteria; phylum Pseudomonadota; class Gammaproteobacteria. The sequence goes on along the minus strand of JBLHWR010000016.1, from coordinate 23,890 downwards.
CGCTTTTTCGATCAGCTCTTGGCAGGTTTCCAGTGTCAGTGTTTCTGGATCTTCGATATCTTTAGGTATACGGGCATTTTTAATGCCATCAGTAATATAAGGTCCATATCGACCCCGCAATATTTTGACATCTGTGCCTTCAAATAGTTTTATTTCTCGAGTAGCGTCAAATTCTTTTTTCTCAGCAACCAGCTCAAGTGCACGTTCTAAGGTGACAGTGAAGGGATCATCTCCCTCTTTGACCTTAAGCGATACGTATTTGGCATCATATTTTATATAGGGTCCAAATCGTCCAACATTGGCAGATATTTCTTCACCGTCTGCTGACAATCCGAGTGCTCTTGGCAGCTTGAATAGTTTTAACGCTTCTTCAAGCGTCACTTTATCCATCTTTTGTCCAGGCTGAAGACCCGCAAATTTAGGCTTGTCTTCATCCTCACGCGTGCCAATTTGTACGAAAGGTCCATAGCGTCCCATTCGAACTGATATAGGTTTGCCTGATTTTTCACAAATTCCAAGTTGACGCGACTGAATGGCTTCGTCTCGACTAACGGTTTCCATTTTATCATCGACTAGTGCCTTGAAAGTTGTCCAAAACTTTTCCATTAACGGCAACCAGTCGGCTTCACCGCGTGAAATTTCGTCTAGGGTGTCTTCTAATTGGGCGGTGAAATCATAATCGACATATTGAGTGAAATGCTGGGTTAAAAACTGTGCAACGACGCGACCTATATCAGTTGGGTAGAATCGTTTGTTCTCTATCTCTGCATACTCTCTATCTTGTAACGTGGTGATGATAGAAGCGTAGGTTGATGGTCGTCCTATGCCATATTCTTCCAGAGTTTTAACCAGAGTTGCTTCACTAAATCGAGGCGGTGGCTCAGTAAAGTGTTGCTCAAGGCGAATTTCTTTTAGTGTAATCTTATCGCCTTCTTCTAACGGTGGAAGAATCTTTTCTTTTGTATCATCTTTTTTATTGTCATCGAGTCCTTCAGTATAAACCTGCATGAATCCAGGATCACGAATTGTCGAACCGCTAGAGCGAAATAGGTTGTTAGCGCCACAAGAAAGGTCGACTGAGACAGTATCAATCGTAGCGTGAATCATTTGGCAAGAGATGGTTCGCTTCCAGATTAAGCTGTATAAGCGGTACTCATCAGTTCCTAGATATTGCTTGACGATTTCTGGTTCATTCATTGCACTGCTAGGGCGAATAGCTTCGTGCGCTTCCTGTGCATTCTTTGCCTTGGTCTTGTAGACGGGTGGTATGTCGGGTAGGTTTTCTGCGCCATAGCGTTTGTTAATAAGCGTTCGGATATCAGTAACAGCGTCATTCGACAAGTTGACTGAGTCGGTTCTCATATACGTAATAAGGCCGACCTGACCAGCACCAATATCAATACCTTCATAAAGCTTTTGGGCTGTTCGCATGGTTTTTTGTGCACCAAAGCCAAGTTTACGCGATGCTTCCTGCTGTAAAGTTGACGTTGTAAAGGGTGGTGACGGGTTTCGTTTGCGTTGTTTCTTTTCGACTTTTTTTACAATTAACTGACCATTCGCGGCTTGCGTTAATTGCTGGTGGGCGGTTTGTGCGTCAGCTTCATTGGTAATAGTAAACTGCTTTACTTTTTCACCGGACAGAATGTTTAGTTTCGATCCAAAGGCGCTGCCTTTAAATTCGTTATCCGATTCGATACTCCAATATTCTTTTGGATCGAAGGCTTCGATTTCTAACTCACGCTCAACTATCATTCTTAACGCTGGACTTTGGACTCTTCCTGCAGAAAGGCCTCGTCGAATTTTGCGCCATAATAAGGGCGAAAGATTAAAACCAACCAGATAGTCTAAAGCGCGCCTTGCTTGTTGCGCATTTACCATATCCATACCAATTTCTCGTGGATTGGCTACCGCATCAGTGACTGCCTGCTTGGTAATTTCGTTAAAGGCAACTCGATAAGCAACCTTGTTCTTCATTAAATTCTTTTCCTTTAGCAACTCATAGAGATGCCAAGAAATAGCTTCACCTTCACGGTCTGGATCCGTTGCCAGATAGAGCGTCTCTGCTAAGCGCAGTTCTTTTTTGATATTATTGATGTGCTTTTCGTTTCTTTCGACAACGCTGTAATTCATTTTAAAATTATTGTCGGTTTCGACTGCGCCTTCTTTGGGAATTAAATCGCGCACATGACCATAGGAAGCAAGAACCTTAAAATCCTTACCTAGGTATTTTTCGATTGTTTTGGCTTTAGCCGGAGACTCTACAATGACTAAATGTTTGGCCATAAATGGTGACTACTTATAAAACTGGGGTTAACAGTATGGTACTTTCCAGATGCATCAATGGAAAATGGCTGGTTGGTCTGCAAAAACGATATCCTCATAGTGCATTAAGGTATCTTCGTCATGTTCTTCTGAACTATTAAATAACACCATCATCACAACCCATTTGAGTTCTTCGATGTCAACTTCAGTATCTGATTCGAGCGCCATGACACGATTAATAACTAATTCGCGCAGCATAGGTGTTAGAACGCCGGACTGCTCTAAGAAGATTAAAAATCCTTGTGCATTCTGAGCTAAACGCGCTGATTCCTGAGGTGCAAATATACGAGTAGATTGAGATGACTGGTTAACTGAAGGGATATCGTCATCTTGAGATAAGCCATCGAGCCAGTCAAAAGCCTTATCAATCTCAAGAGAATCAAAACCAGCGGCTCTCAGATCATCATCGATTCCATCACGGTCTTCGGGTAGATCATCATCTTGATCTGCATAGCAGGAAAAGATATACATCAGAACGTCTATGACACCTTCTTTCATAAATCCCTCAAAATTAGAACTTTTAGATTAAATTAACACTATATTCTGACGTAATGGCCGCCAGGCGCCGATTGAATAAGCTCTTTGAGCTCTAATAGTAGTAGCATGGATGAAACCTTGTCGATGGTCAAGCCACTGCGTTCTACCAACAAGTCTTTCGATATTGGGTCATAACCCATTTGTTCAAGTAGCTTACTGTAGCCTTTATCGAGTTTGGCATTATCTTGAGTGTTGTCAGGAGACGGTTGCTGAGTGATTGGCTGGCTTGCGATATAACCGAGCAGGCTAGAGAGGTCGTCAATAATATCGGCCGCTTTGTCGGCTAATCGGGCGCCTTCTCTAATCAGTTGGTGACAGCCTCTTACTTGTGGGTTATGAATCGATCCCGGAATAGCGAAAACCTCTCGCCCTTGTTCAACGGCCTGATGTGCGGTAATGAGTGAACCGCTTCGACGGGCCGCTTCAACGACTAAAGTGGCAACGCTGAGTCCACTGATAATTCGGTTTCTGCGAGGAAAGTTGTCGCTACGCGGGTTGGTACCTAAAGGAAATTCTGAGACCAATAGGCCATCTGAATGAATGTCATAAGCCAATTGACGATTTTTGGCAGGATAGACTTTATCTAGCCCAGTGCCCGTTACTGCTATCGTCTTACCAATACTGGTTAAAGCCCCAACATGGGCGTGGGTGTCGATGCCGATCGCCATACCACTAGTAATTGTAATGCCGGCGTTGGATAGATAGGCGGCAAAATCGTGAGCTGTTTTGGCGCCACCTGGAGTGCAGTTGCGGCTGCCGACGATAGCAATCTGAGGATTAGCGAGTAAATCGATATTGCCACTACAATAGAGCAGAGCAGGGTAGTTTGTGGTCTGTTTCAATAATGCTGGGTAGGCGTCATCGTCAAAGCAAATAATGTGATTGCCTGGTTGCTCTGCCCAGACAAGTTCTGCCTCTACTTTGACTTCGTTGGGGGATTTTATTTGGTCTATTTGCTTGGCTGTCAGCCCCGCTGCTTCTAGGTCATGGCTACTGGTGTTGAATATTTGATTGAAATCACCACCAAATTTTTCACGCAGATCGAGAAGTGATACTCGACCAATACCAAAAACGTGAAACAGGCGAAGGAAATTAGCAAACTGATCCTTTTGCATAAACTTATCATCCATAATGTATTGATCAATTTATCCGCTTGAGTATTAAAGTTTTACCTCAAGTTTGATTCAGATCTTATAGAGCTATAAGCATACGCCTTATGGCGACACGACATAATCCTTTATGCTAATGGGGCGATCAGCTTCCATCACCAGCCCATAGCTCATTTTTTCGAATGTCCTTACGACCATAACGATTCCCACTTCTTCATCGGGCAGTTTGACGCGGAAGTTAGAGTTTTCTTCTTCGAGGTCTTGAATAACTGAACCCACATGCCTTATGCGAAGTAGGTTGCCTGTTTCAATGCCATCACGTTGACCAAGATTTAGCGATACTGTTTGGTAGCGAGCTAGCTGAGATATTGCATCGACTAATGATATTATTTTACCTCGAACTTGGTGAACCGGAGGTTTAGGGAAGAAGTCTCGCGCAAAGTCAGTATGATCAAGTGGAATTAAACGGTCATATGGTAAAATTTCTCGAACTGAACTGGTGATCAAAAGCGTTGCTGGATCTCCATTGCGTAATAATTTTGTTTCACCAATATAAAGGGCTTCATAGCCAAGTAGTTCGTCAGTAATTGGATCTTTTAACGGTTTGTTGGGTCTAAATAATTGATAACGATCATTGCTTGATGATGCCCCAAGTTTTCTTACATAGATTGTATCGTCAGCGCTATTAGCTAAATGGTTATCAATACTTGAAATAACATAAGCTGAATTGTCTAATACATTTTTGTCAATAACGATTGGGCGTGATAACAAATGTCTGATCGACACAATAGGTATAGAAGGAATGCTGGCGTCAATGGGTTTTGAGCGAACTCGGGGGGACAGTTTAATAATTTGCATGCCTGATCCATAGGAGAGAATTTTGCCGTCTTCTCCCCGTTGTTGAAGTTGCACGCGTTTTTGTCCCCCGATGTAAATAATGTTAAGCATGTCACCTGGATAAATTAAATGTGGATTTTTAATTTGTGGGTTTTTGAACCAAATTTCAGGCCAATACCAAGGATCACGCAGAAATTGAGAGGAAATATCCCACAAGGTGTCTCCTTTTTGTACAATATATGTTTCAGGGTATTCTGCTTCATAGGCTATGGTGGTTGCCAGTTTGGGTTCAGTAATGTTGGCCTCTACTGTAGTGACGTCAATCGCTTTTGGTTTTGCTTTTATAATGTAGAAGGGTGGGGCTATGTCTGCACAGGCGTTTAATAGCAAAACACCGCAAAGCAGGAAAAACCTATTTGATAGCGGTGTTTTGAAGCGAATAGACATATAAACCTCTCAAAATTGGGTGCTGAATTAATTAATTGTAGCTAAAAATTAGCTGATCACTGCTTTTTAATAGCTCAGATTCTTATATAATAATCAGTCAGAAACAATAACTTGTAAACCTTCTTGAGGTTTAAAAAATATGGCTTTACTCAACATTCTACATTTTCCTGACCCAAAGCTTCGCACAGTTGCGAAGTCGGTCACATTGTTTGATGATGAACTTAAGCAGTTCGTGAGCGATATGTTTGAAACAATGTATGAAGCACCCGGTATCGGTTTAGCGGCTTCTCAGGTTGATCGACACATTCGATTACTGGTAATCGACGTATCAGACAACAAAGATGCGCCAAAATGCTTCATTAATCCTGAAATTTTAGAGGCGAATGATGAAGGCCGAATGGATGAGGGCTGTCTTTCCGTGCCTGGCTATTATGAACCGGTAACGAGAGCAGGTCATGTTCGGGTGCGGGCGCAGAATGCCAATGGCGAGATTTTTGAAATAGAAGCTGTGGGTTTGGAAGCAGTTTGCATACAACATGAAATGGATCACTTGTTAGGCCGGCTATTTGTTGATTACCTGTCACCCTTGAAGCGTAATCGAATTCGATCTAAATTATTAAAGCAACAGAAACAACTCTAACATTTATAAGGCTTGTGAGCCGATGGCTTAGCTGAGTCATTTGGCAAGGTCAAGTCTCAATAAGAAATTTTATGATGAAAATAATTTATGCTGGCACTCCTGACTTTGCAGTACCTGCTTTGCAGTTGCTAATGCAGTCTGAGCATGAAGTGATTGCGGTTTATACGCAACCCGATAGGCCTGCAGGTCGTGGTCGAAAACTTCAACAAAGCGACGTTAAGCAATGTGCGCTATCTTACGACCTAGCGGTATACCAACCCACTTCATTCAAAGCTTCAGCGGATTTAGAACAGTTCGTTAAATTAGAGGCTGACTTGATGATAGTGGCTGCCTATGGATTGATTTTGCCAGCTTCTATATTGAATGCGCCTCGACTGGGATGTATTAATATTCATGGTTCAATATTGCCGCGTTGGCGCGGTGCCGCACCAATACAGCGTGCTATTTTGGCGGACGATGCATCGACTGGAGTGACGATTATGCAAATGGATAGCGGGCTTGACACGGGTGGCATGATTTCAAAACAAACTTTACCCATTTCACCTAGCTGGAATTCTTTTGATTTACATGAACAGTTAAAGCAATTAGGCGCTGATTTACTCATCGATACCTTACCCATAATTGAGTTAGGTGAAACCCAGCCTGAAGCTCAAAATGAGTCGTTCGCCAATTATGCCAGCAAGCTGACTAAAGCAGAGGCAAAAATTGATTGGCACAAGAGTGCAGAGCAAATTGTACGAGAAATAAAAGCCTTTATACCTTGGCCCGTGAGTTATACCCATTTAGACGGAAAGCTGCTGAAGATTTGGCAAGCCAGTTTAGATACTAAGCATACGGGTGGTCATTTGGGATATGTTTTAGACCATAACCATGACGGTGTTTATATTAGTTGTGGTGAGGGTGTACTGTGTGTTGAAGCTTTACAGTTTGAGGGTAAAAAACGCTGCACCGCTGCTCAGGCATTTAACGGTCGGAACCTTACTGGGAGTCAGTTACTGTGAATAGTCAAGCTGCCATCAATCCTAATGCTAATCGTCACTATAACCCCAGGCATTTGGCGCTTCAGTCATTATTAATGGTGATTGGTAAAGGGCGGTCATTAGATGATGCGTTAGCCAATGTACTATCCAAATCGACTGAGTTAGATGGGCGTGACACTGCGCTATGCCGAGAACTTGCCAACGGGGTATGCCGTTACTATTTCGCTTTACAGCACCTACTTAAGCCCAGATTACGCAAGGCGTTTAAATCGAAGGACCTTGATCTGGAAATTATTTTACTGATTGGCATGTACCAATTGCTGATGATGCGGGTTGACGATCATGCGGCGGTGAATGAATCAGTCAAACTAACCTTGCATCAGAAAAAAAGTTGGGCTAAAGGATTGGTCAACGGCTTATTACGCCAGCTGATTCGTGATGAAGTGACTATCGAAGCACTCGCTGTCGACATTTCTTACCCTGAATGGATAAATCATAAGATAGCAGTTGATTGGCCCGACGATAGCGCTGAAATTTTGCAAGCGGGTAATCAGCGAGCACCGATGACGTTGCGTGTTAATTTAAGTCAAAGAACGCGACAGCAACAAATTGAGATAATGCGAGACCAAAGTATCACGGCAGATCTCCATCCGGTGGTTGAATCGGCAATTGTTTTGGATAAACCTTGTTCTGTTTCCAAGATAGATGGCTTTGAATCGGGTCTGGCCAGTGTTCAGGATGCAGCCGCGCAATTGGCCGCCGAGTTACTTGATTGTAAGCCAGGGATGCAGGTGTTGGATGCTTGCGCTGCACCGGGTGGAAAGTCTGCTCATATATTGCAAACTTGTGAGGGTGTGACTTTAGTTGCGATCGACAAGGATGAGTCTCGATTAGTGCTCATAGAGCAAAATTTACACCGTATCGGTCAGCAAGCGCATCTAAAATGTGGCAATGCAACGCAGCCTGATGATTGGCATGATGGTACTCTATTCGATCGTATTCTAGCGGATGTTCCTTGTTCCGGAAGTGGTGTAATACGCCGGCATCCTGATATTAAGCTGTTACGTCGTGACGATGATATTCCCAACCTAGTGCTACAGCAGAGAGCTATTTTGTTGGCTTTGTGGCCTTTACTGAAACCGGGTGGTGTTATGGTTTATAGCACTTGCTCGATTTTTAAAGATGAGAATGAGTATCAGATAGACTGGTTTATGGACAATCATAAAAATTGCACTGTCAATCGGTTGAATTCAGTACAATGGGGTCATAATCGTCCTTATGGGCGTCAGATATTACCAGGCCAGCAATGTATGGATGGATTCTATTATGCGAAGTTACACAAAACTATGACGAAGACTGACTAAAAAGTTGATGTTTTTCAGATACCCTTCCCATTGGTGTCGCAGTATCCAGGCAATATTGTTTGGGTTATTGATCAGTGCTGTGTCAATCGCACAAGGCGGGTCACCTTTTAACGTAAAAACCGCCAGCTTTACTGTGCAAGATAGCTTACTGTTGCTTGATTCAACGATAGAAATAGATCTTCCCAAGTACATTAATAGGGCGATTGATCAAGGTTTTGCTGTGCCCTTCATGTTTGAAGTGGAAGTGCTCGAATATAGTCAATACTGGTTCGACAAAAAGTTGTTGTCATTCAAACAACAATACCAGCTGCACTACTTACCGATGCTCAGTTCTTACGCTATATTCGATGTTAATGCCACTGAACGGTTGTACTTTAATAGTCGACAGTTAGCGGTACGATATCTCAAGGAAGTCTATGCCTACCCGATGTTCGATTTCAGCAATATAAATCAGTCAAAACTGGCCTATGTTCGTATGCGAGCAGGTATTGATGTCGATGAACTGCCTTTGCCTCTCAAGTCGAGTTCTTTATGGGACAACAACTGGGAGCTGCAAAGTGACTGGTTTGAATGGACCATAGATACATCGCAATGACTTATTCTGCGGTTCGTAATTCGTTATCTATTTTAGCACTGGTGATTCTGCTCGTGGTGTCAGTTTATGCTATCAGTGACGCCACCTCAAATTCGGCAGATTTTGGTAAATACTATAACTGGTTGATTTTTTTTAATGCGATAGGCCTTATTGCATTGATTGGTCTTATTGCCTACAACGTCTTTAAGTTAGTGATTCAATATCGACTAAAGACCATTGGTTCACGCTTGACAGCTCGGATGATAGGCGTCTTTGTTTTATTAACGATTATTCCTGTGACCATTGTTTATTATTTTTCACTTAACTTTATCCATCGAAGCATCGATAGCTGGTTTGATGTGGGTATTGAAGTGGCACTGGAGGACTCCCTGCAGTTAGGTCGCAGTGCGTTGGACTTAAGAAAACGAGAAGCATTAAAAAAGACGCGTTTAATCGCTTCAGAAATACCCAATATAAACGGAAATATTTTATTCGTTTATCTCGATGATATGCGTGAGCAGCAAAACGCTATCGAATTAACATTGGTGGACCATAACCAGTCTATTATTGCCTCGAGCAGCATTGATTCCACTATTATGCCAAATGCACTATCACTCACTGACGTCAGTGACCTTGACCAAGATAGTCATTATTTGCAGCTTGAGGATAGTCAGGTATCAGGCCTTGCAATTCGGGTTGCGGTACAGGTACAAAGCATTGATGCGACCGAAAAAGCAAAAACACTGCAGGCACTATTTCCATTTACTGATAGATTAAACGAACTCACCATTAGTGTGCAGGCCGCCTTTGATCGCTACAAACAACTCTCGGTATTACGCGTGCCGTTAAAAACGAGTTTTACGTTGGCGCTTTCGCTTATATTACTATTGAGTGTGCTATCAGCAATTTGGCTCGCATTTGTTGCTGCGCGTAATTTAGTCGCTCCCATTAATGAACTGGTCGAAGGCACTAAAGCTGTTGCAGCCGGCGATTATGAAAAACAATTGGCCGTATCAGGTACCGATGAACTGGGTTTTTTACTGCGTTCGTTTAACACCATGACCCGTAAAATATCGCATACAAGAGCCATAGCTAAAAAAAGTCAGGTAATGGAAGAGATGCAGCGAAGTTACCTCGAATTGGTGATGGAGCACATCACTTCAGGCGTCCTCACTATTGATGAAACTGGGTTTATTAAAAGTGGTAACCCAGCGGCATGCCTGATATTTTCGGTCGATAGCCTTTTCTTTACCGAGCTATCGATTAAGGAGGTTTTGACGTTGTACCCACGGATGGCTGTTTTTTTTGAAGTTGTGCAACGACAAATGGAAAATCAGGATGAATGGCAAGAAGAAATCATGATTGCAGGCCTTGGAGGCAATAAAAACTTGCGAGTGACCGGCACCACTATTCAATCTCAATTGGGTGGGCGACGCGAACAAGTCATTGTAGTCGATGACTTAACCGAATTAATCCAGGCTGAAAAAGATTCAGCCTGGAGTGAAATGGCTCGCCGGCTCGCACACGAAATTAAAAATCCACTGACGCCCATTCAACTATCGGCTGAGCGATTACAGCGTAAATTAAGCACTGAAGTTTCGGGTGAAAAACAGGAAATGTTGAATCGATATACTCAAACTATTGTTCAGCAGGTTGAGGCAATGAAGACGATGGTTAACGAATTTTCGGACTATGCTCGTTCAGCCTCGAAAAATCCTGAGGCAATCGATTTAAACGCAATGCTCGAAGCAATAGTGGTGTTGTACCATGACAATCGTACCCATATGTCGATAAAGATGTCACTCGATAGCATGAAGCCGTATATTTTAGCGGATAGCGTGCGATTACGGCAACTAGTGCATAACTTGTTGAAAAATAGTCTCGAAACGACTGGAATAAACGGTTGGGTTAAGCTGGAAACAAAGTGCACTGAATATTTTGGGCAAGCCTGTGTTGAACTCAGTGTTGAAGATAATGGTAAAGGTGTCGCTGCTGATGTTGTTGATAAAATATTCGAGCCTTATGTTACAACAAAAGTGAAGGGTAGTGGCCTTGGCCTAGCGATAGTGAAAAAAATAGTAGATGAGCATGGCGGTAAAGTTTGGGTTGAAAATTTGCCACAAGGTGGCGCTCGCTTTATTGTTCGCTTGCCCATGATATCTGAGTCAAATGCAATGAATGTCATTGTAGACACTATAAATATCAAAAATAGCAGTACTAAAAAGATTGGGGTTGTTTAATGAGCATAAGAATACTGGTGGTCGATGATGAGCCCGATATTCGTTTTTTGCTGAAGGATATTCTCGAAGATGAAGGTTATCTGGTGGATGTCGCAGAACATGCGCAAGCGGCAAATGAAAAGCGTAGTGAAAATAATCCTGATCTTGTTCTGCTCGATATTTGGATGCCTGAAGTGGATGGTGTAACGTTACTAAAGGAGTGGAAGTCATCAAAAACTGACATCTGCCCAGTGGTCATGATGTCGGGCCACGGTACGGTAGAAACTGCGGTCGAAGCGACAAAGTTTGGCGCCTATGACTTCGTTGAAAAACCGCTATCAATGGCGAAACTATTAAATACAGTAAAAGCCGCACTTGCCAGTGCCGCTGTATCAACTGGAAAAGTTCGCCAAAGTAATAAAGAAGAGCCTGTTGGCAATAGCGAGATTGTTCAGCGATTAAAGCGAAGCATGCAGTTGATTAGTCGCTCTAGTCATCCGGTATTTTTTTCTGGTGCCACTGGTAGTGGCAGAAAAATATGGGCAGCCTACTTGTGTGAATTGTCAGGTTCTTCATTCCAGTGTTTTGACCCATCAAAGGATTTTAATCAATACTTGCCCCTAACTAAGAGTATTTACATAGAGGAAGTGAGTGATTTATCGTTCGACGTACAATCAGATTTATTACAAGCAATATCGGACGCTCGCGACTCGAAACATCGCTGCATTGTCGCTAGTCGATCCAGTTATAGTGAGTTAGTTGAAAATCCCATTATACTGCCAGAAATAGCAGCACATTGGCATGATGCTATTTATATTCCCTCGTTATATGAGCATATTGAGGATATTCCTGAATTACTTGATTACTATGTCAACTGGTATAGTTATCATGAGCAATTGCCCTATCGTCACTTTGGTGTAGCAGCCCAAAACTTATTGCGAAACTATGAATGGTTAGGTGATATTTTACAGCTCAAGCAATTTATACAAAAAATCCTTTCTAATAGTAACAATAAAATTATTGAGCTCGAAGAAATCGAGTTGGTTTTAAAGCAGTCTGAGTATCTGGTTATGCCAAATAAGGCTAATTTAATGCAGCTAACGATTAACTTGGACATGGATTTACGTGAAGCGCGGGAAGTTTTTGAAAGAGAGTATTTGTCACGTCATCTCGAAATATGTGGCAATAATATGACTGAGCTGGCGAGACGGGTGGGTCAGGAAAGAACAAATTTGTACCGAAAGTTAAAGAGTTTAGGCCTGCATAATAAAAAATAGATCCAGCATTAAATCCTGAAATATATTCTCATAAACACTCAAAAAGAATAACATTAATCATGAATATCATAATACTCGGTGCAGGTCAGGTCGGCTCAACAGTTGCAACAGAACTTGCCAGAGAAGAAGCGAATGAAATAACCATTGTTGATAAAGACCAAGCAATCCTTTCTGAATTGCAGGACAGGTTAGACCTACGAACGATCTGTGGTAACGGCTCTTATCCTAATATATTAGAGATGGCCGGTGCCGATGATGCTGATATGCTTATTGCACTTACCAATAGTGATGAAATTAACATGATGGCCTGTCAGATAGCATCGTCTTTATTTCATACGCCAACAAAAATTGCGCGTATTCGTTCATCTGAATATTTGCGTAACCCCGATTTATTTTCGCCCCAATCGATTCCTGTCGATTTCATGATTAGTCCAGAATCACTTGTTACCGATTATATTCACCATCTCATCGAACATCCGAGTGCTCTTCAAGTACTTGATTTTGCTGGGGGTAAGGTGCAGTTGGCGGCAGTTAAAGCATACGATAGTGGCCCATTAGTAGGTCATGCAATCAAGACAGTGAGGCAACACATGCCAGACATTGATATGCGGGTGGCTGCCATTTTTCGTGACGGCCAGTCAATTAATCCATCGGCAGAATGCATCGTGGAAGCAGGTGATGAAGTCTATTTTATCGCGGCACGTGAGCATATTCCGGCTGTTCTATCTGAGATGCGTAAGCTTGAAAAGCCAACTAAACGCGTGATGCTTGCTGGTGGTGGAAATATTGGTGGGCAACTAGCGGCATTACTCGAGAAAGATTATCAGGTCAAAGTAATCGAACGCTTTGCTGGCAGAGCCAAGCAGTTATCCGGCATGCTTGATTCTAGTATTGTGTTACTCGGGGATGCCGCCGATCCAGATTTATTAACTGAGGAAAGCATTGAGAGCATGGATGTTTTTTGTGCGCTGACTAATGACGATGAAGCAAATATATTATCATCGATGCTGGCAAAACGGTTAGGGGCTAAAAAGGTCATGTCACTCATTAATCGTCCCGCTTATGTGGATCTGGTTGAGAGTGGCTTAATCGATATTGCTATCTCTCCACACCAAGTCACCATTGGGACTTTGCTGGCCCATATTCGTCGGGGTGACGTGGTGGCTGTTCATGCTTTAAGGCGTGGTTCTGCCGAGGCTATTGAAGCAATTGCCCATGGCGATAAAAGTTCCTCTAAAGTGGTGGGGCGATCGATAGAGCAAATCAAATTACCGACCGGGGTTACCATCAGCGCAATAGTGCGAGGCGATGAGGTTGTCATTGCTCATCACGACACCATGATTGAATCCGAAGATCATGTTATTTTATTCCTCACGGATAAGAAAAAAATATCCGATGTTGAACGTTTGTTCCAGGTTGGGTTTACTTATTTCTAGCGCAGATACGATCTTATGCAACTATTAGTTATTCAGCGTATTTTGGGACTGCTGCTGGTTATCTTTAGCAGTACTTTATTACCGCCAATTGGCATCGAACTTTATTATCAAGATGGTTCAGTAATGCCGTTTGTAGAAGCCTTCATACTCACTCTAGTCGGTGGCATCGCACTCTATCTGCCGGTTAGAAACCAGAAGAAGGAGTTACGGTTGCGTGATGGTTTTCTCGTCGTAGTGCTGTTTTGGACGGTTTTGGGTATCTTTGGTGGCCTACCGTTTTATTTGTCCGAGACACCTGATTTATCAATTACTGATGCAGTTTTCGAGTCGATTTCAGGCTTAACAACGACGGGTGCAACCGTCATTGTCGGTTTGGATCATATGCCCCATTCACTTCTGTTTTATCGACAGGAAATACAATGGCTTGGTGGCATGGGTATTATCGTCCTCGCCGTTGCTGTACTGCCAATGTTGGGTATTGGCGGCATGCAGCTATTTCGTGCAGAAACGCCTGGGCCTATGAAAGATAATAAACTAACGCCGCGCATTACTGAAACAGCTAAAGCGCTTTGGTTTATTTATCTCGGCTTAACGGTTGCTTGTAGCCTAGCTTACTGGGTAGCTGGCATGGGGTTGTTCGATGCTATCGCGCATGCTTTTTCAACTGTCGCGATCGGCGGTTTTTCGACACATGACGCGAGCATGGGGTATTTCGATAACACGGCGATTGAATTGATTGCGGTTGTTTTTATGCTCTTATCAGGCATTAATTTCGCCATTCATTTTGGTGCTATTCGGAACCGCACATTGCGGCCTTATTGGCGTGATAGCGAATTCAAAGCTTATATCAGTGTACTGGCGGTTGTGAGTGTCATCACTATTAGCTATTTACAAATCAACCGTACTTTTTCCTCAACCACAGAATCTATTGTCACTGGTCTATTTCAAGTTGTATCAATTGGCACCACGACAGGGTTTACCACCGCGGAATACTATTCGTGGCCAGGTTTTCTACCTGTACTGCTGATTTATGTCAGTTTTATTGGTGGCTGCTCCGGTTCGACTGGTGGTGGCATTAAAGTGATTCGAATTTTATTGCTGGTTAAGCAAGGCGCCCGTGAATTAAAGCGACTGGTCCATCCAAATGCACAAATAGCCGTCAAAATTGGTAAGAAGCCTTTACCCGAAAAAGTGCTCGAAGCGGTCTGGGGTTTCTTTGCTGCCTATTTTGCAATATCGGCATTGATGATCCTGTTGTTGATGGCTTCTGGCTTAGATCTGGAAACCTCTTTTTCAGCAGTGGCCGCCTGTCTCAATAATTTAGGGCCTGGACTTGGCGATGTGGGTCAAAACTTTGCCTCCATTAACGATTTTGCAAAATGGGTTTTATGTCTAGCGATGTTGTTAGGACGGTTAGAAATATTCACCCTGCTGGTTCTGTTTACCCCCGCATTCTGGAGAAAATAACTTAAGATGCCCATGAACTTCACGACAAACCTCAATAAATCGACTAATCCTTTACTCGCTAAAGCGCATAAGAAAATCCGTGCTTTGGTTGGACGGGCCGTGAGTGATTTCAACATGATAGAGCAGGGTGACCGAATAATGGTTTGTCTGTCTGGTGGGGCTGATAGCTATACTTTGCTCGATATGCTCATGGGCTTGCAACAGGCCGCTCCTATTCAATTTGATATAATAGCGGTCAACCTTGATCAAAAACAACCTGGCTTTCCTGAGCATGTATTGCCCGAGTATCTGCAAGCGCTTGGCGTTGAATATCGAGTGGTTGAAGAAGATACCTATAGTATTGTGAAGCAGTTAATACCGGAGGGTAAAACAACCTGCTCTCTTTGCTCCCGATTACGAAGAGGGGTATTATATAATACAGCCGTCGAATTGGGCGCGACTAAGATTGCCTTGGGACATCATGCGGATGATATGGTTGAGACTGCTTTTTTGAATATGTTTCATAATGGCCGCCTCAAATCGATGCCGCCCAAACTGGTAAGTGATGATAAGCGCAATGTCGTGATTCGCCCACTAGCTTATGTCAGAGAGAAGCCTATCAAACAATATGCCGCATTAAGAGAATTCCCAATTATTCCCTGTAACCTATGTGGCTCGCAGGAAAATTTGCAACGTCAATCAGTAAAAGAAATGCTCAAGCAATGGGACGAAACCAGCCCTGGGCGCGTACAGAATATATTCAATGCTTTGGGTCGTGTGACGCCCTCACATTTACTCGATCGAGGACTATTTGATTTTGAAGGTCTATCGATTGAAGATGGCGATAATCTAGATGAACTCGATATTGCTTTTGATGCAGAAAACTTTCAAACGTTGTTTACCGACATCAAAGTCAGTGTCTAGTAACATAGTTCTGTTATTTGGAGTGTCAGCGAGCTCTTAAGAATAAAAAAGCCCTGATTGAGAGATCAGGGCAGTTGAGCCTACTTGATGGAGAGGTTTTTATTGCCTTCCTTGGATGCGCTTCCTTGCGCATCGTTCACATCCTTGAGTTTTACTCGGTCCTTGAGATGTTGAACTATAATGTCACTTCAGATGCGTTATTAATATATCTAAAAGATTGATAAACTGTCAGTCGAGTAGGGATAAATAGGTAGGAAAAGCCTTACTTTAAAAGCAGATAACCCAAAGATTTAAATCAAATTGGAGCACCCAATGTTATTTCCTGCGATCAAATCATCGGCGACTTGGCGACTGCCTGTTTCTGATGGACATACACTCTATGTAGAAGAGAGTGGCAACCCAGCTGGAATACCGGTCGTTTTTTTGCACGGTGGCCCAGGTGCTAGCTGCGGTCCAAGCCATCGCCGTTTTTTTGATCCTGAAAAATACCGCATTATATTATTTGATCAGCGTGGCTGTGGAAAATCAAAACCACATGCTAGCCTTGAAAATAATACAACTTGGGATCTGATTGCTGATTTGGAAAAAGTTCGCGATTTTTTAAAGATAGATCAATGGGTCGTATTTGGTGGTTCATGGGGTTCGACACTCGCACTTGCCTATGCGATAAGTCATACCGAAAAGGTTCTTGGCTTGATATTGCGGGGTATTTTTTTAGCCAGAGAGACTGATGTTGATTGGTTTTTCAGAGGTGGCGCAGCGAGAATTCTGCCCGAAGCGTGGGCGCGTTTTATTGCCCCCATTCCGTTGTCTGAACAGGATGATATTGTTGCTGCTTATTACAGCCGTCTTACCAGCAAGAATGAAATTATTCGGATGGGAGCTGCGAAATCCTGGTCAGTCTGGGAAGGTTCTTCGATTACTTTGATGCCAGATAATAAGCTTGTGAGTGATTTTAGTGAGCCTCATTTTGCTTTAAGTATTGCCCGTATTGAATGTCATTACTTTATGAATCAAAGCTACTTTGAGCCGAATTACCTGCTTGAAAATGCCCACAAACTCAAAGGTATCCCTGGCTTTATTGTGCATGGTCGATACGATATGGTTTGCCCCATTGATCAAGCATTGTTGCTCCACCAACGCTGGCCGGGCAGTCAACTTCGAATTATTAACAATGCAGGGCATGCAGCATCAGAGCCGGGTATAAGTCATGCATTAGTGGATAGCTGTAAACAAATGGCAGGACTATTGGTTTGATTGCGCTGTTGCAACGAGTTCGCAGAGCGAATGTTACCGTTGATGAAGTTTGCATCGGCCAAATTGATCAGGGCACTTTAGCTTTGATTGGTGTTCAACCCGACGATGATGATACGTTATTGCGTCATTTTGTATCGCGCATTTTAAACTACCGTATGTTTTCCGATGCTGGGGGCAAAATGAATTTATCCTTGATCGATATTCAGGGTGGACTATTACTCGTGCCTCAGTTCACTCTGGCAGCAAATACTCGCAAAGGCCGTCGACCCAGCTTTACCTCTGCCGCCTCACCAAAGCATGGAGAAGAAATATTCCACGCAATGGTAGATGTTGCTAGAAGCAGTTATGAGACGGTTGAATGCGGTCAATTTGGTGCAGATATGCAGGTTCAACTCACTAATGATGGGCCGGTGACGTTTGTTCTGGATTAAGTTTCTCAGTTAAATGGTTCGATTAAGTGACTAGACTGTAAGTTACAGTGATTGATTGCCTGATTTATGTTGTTTAAAGGTCGAATTTAGAGTGAATGTCGATTATTATCGCAACCTTCTTTCGATCCTAGAAAAGCCGAGATATGTCAGACCGCATTGCTACAGTTACAAGAGACACACTAGAAACCCAAATCAGTGTATCCGTCAATTTGGATGGCACCGGTAAGTCTAGTTTTAATACAGGGATTCCATTTTTCGAACACATGCTCGATCAAATTTCACGGCATGGCATGATCGATATTGATGTGAAGGCCAATGGTGATATTCATATTGACGATCACCACACAGTTGAGGACGTTGGCATTGGACTGGGCCGAGCATTTAAACAGGCGCTTGGTGATAAAAAAGGCATTATGCGTTATGGTCATGCTTATGTGCCGCTAGACGAAGCCCTTGCTCGAGTGGTCATAGACTTCTCTGGTCGACCAGGTATTGAGTATCGCGTTGAATATCCGCGAGCGCGCATTGGTCAGTTTGATGTGGATTTAATACACGAGTTCTTTCAAGGCTTTGCTAATCATGCGCCAGCCACACTGCATATCGATTCGTTGTATGGCAAAAATGCTCATCATATTGCCGAAACTATTTTTAAAGCTTTTGGCCGAGCGGTTCGTTTCGCGGTGTCTGCTGATGAGCGTATGGCTGGTGTAATTCCTTCGACTAAAGGCGTGCTTTAGTTTGCAAACGATTGCCGTTGTCGATTATGGCATGGGAAACCTTCGCTCTGTCGTCAATGCGCTGGCACATGTTTCGGGCAAACGGCAGCAAGTTTTACTGACCTCTAGTCCAGATCAAGTGATGAAAGCTGATCGCGTTGTATTTCCAGGCCAAGGTGCCGCTCGCGACTGCATGCGTGCGATTCAGGATTACGAGTTGCGCGACACAATTTTAGCTGCTGCAGGACAAAAGCCCTTTTTGGGTATCTGCATGGGCATGCAGGTTTTAATTGACTATAGCGAAGAAAACCAGGGCACTAATTGCCTGTCTCTTTATGCGGGGCAGGTTAAGTATTTTGGCGATTTCCACCAAGACGCTGACGCTAATAAATTAAAAGTGCCGCACATGGGCTGGAATAATCTAACTCAAACAAAACGCCACCCTCTGTGGCATGCAATAGAAGATAACGCTCGATTCTATTTTGTCCATAGCTACTACCTCGATTGTGCAGACAAACAGTTAATTGCCGGTGAGTGCGACTATGGTTTCACTTTTACCAGTGCAATAGCCAAAGATAATGTATTTGCCCTGCAATGCCACCCAGAAAAGAGTGCTAAAGCAGGTCTTCAATTACTCACCAATTTTGTCGAATGGGACGGACAGGCATGAATTTAATTCCAGCAATCGATTTAAAGCAGGGGCAATGCGTCCGCCTCCGACAGGGTCGTATGGAAGATAGTACAGTTTTCTCTGATGATCCCGTAGCAATGGCGGCTCAGTGGGTTTCGCAAGGTTGTAGGCGCCTGCACCTAGTCGATCTAGATGGTGCCTTTGAGGGCAAGCCAGTCAATGCGGATGCCATTGAGGCGATTTCTGCCGCGTTCCCTGATTTACCCATTCAAATTGGTGGGGGTATTCGAACCATTGAAACAGCCCGCGCCTATATAGAAGCTGGTGTGAGCTACGTCATTATTGGCACTCAGGCAGTCAGAACCCCTGACTTTGTTACCAAGCTATGCATCGAGTTCCCTGGCAAGGTGATTGTGGGTATCGATGCCAAGGACGGTATGGTTGCTGTGCAGGGTTGGGCGGAAAACTCTGATCTATCGGCTGAAAATCTTGCGAAAAAATTTGAGGGGCAAGGCGTATCTTCCATTGTCTACACTGACATCAGTCGAGATGGCATGATGCAAGGTGTTAATGTTGAAGCCACGAGTCAACTCGCATCAGCTATCAATATTCCGGTTATTGCCTCCGGTGGTGTAACGGATATGAATGATATTATTAGATTGAATGAAGCTAAGCAGTCGGGCATTGAAGGTGTGATTATTGGACGCGCTTTATATGAGGGTACGATTAGCCTAGAGCAGGCTCAACAATATATAGATCAAAACTAATTGATCAGCATTAATTGACCAATAATAGACAATCGAATATGCCAACTAAATACCCTAACTAACCATGCCTTTAGCAAAAAGAATTATTCCATGCCTCGACGTTGATAACGGTCGAGTTGTGAAGGGTGTTAAGTTCGTAGAGATACGAGATGCTGGCGATCCGGTAGAGAATGCTCGGCGTTATAATCTGGAGGGTGCCGACGAAATAACCTTTTTGGACATTACCGCGACTTCTGATAATCGTGACACCATGGCGCATCTTGTTGAGGCCGTGGCGAGTGAAGTGTTTATCCCTCTCACCGTGGGTGGTGGTATTCGGGAAGTTGCCGATATACGTCGAATGCTAAATGCCGGCGCTGATAAAGTGAGTATTAATAGCGCCGCTATATTCAACCCCGAATTCGTACAACAAGCAGCACAAAAATTTGGATCGCAATGTATTGTAGTGGCGATAGATGCAAAAAAAGTAAGCCAGCCAGGCGAAGTTGATCGATGGGAGATATTCACCCATGGCGGTCGTAAAACCACGGGCATTGATGCAGTTGAGTGGGCAGTAAAAATGGATTCTTTTGGAGCGGGTGAAATCCTTTTAACCAGTATGGATAGAGATGGTACCAAAATTGGCTTTGATAATGAGTTAACCTGTCAAGTGTCTGAAGCGGTTCGAGTGCCTGTGATTGCATCAGGTGGGGTCGGTAATCTGGATCATCTGGTCGACGGTGTTTTAAAGGGCAAGGCCGATGCTGTATTAGCGGCCAGTATTTTTCACTTTGGAGAATACCGAATTGAACAGGCCAAAACCTATATGCAACAGAAAGGAATTGAGGTACGTCTCTAATGGAAAGCTGGGTTAATGATGTCCAATGGGATGACAAGGGGCTGGTGCCCGCCATTGCTCAAGATGCGATCAGTGGCGAAATTTTAATGATGGCTTGGATGAATGGAGAAGCGCTGGCTTTAACGCAGCAGCATCAGCGTGCTGTTTATTGGTCTCGCTCACGCAGTAAATTATGGTTTAAGGGCGAAGAGTCAGGTCATGTCCAGAGTCTAGAGGAAATTCGTATTGATTGTGATTCTGATGTTATTTTACTTAAAGTGAGGCAGGTAGGTGGTATTGCTTGCCATACAGGCCGTCGACGCTGTTTTTTCCGCGTATTACACAACGGACAATGGCAAGTTGATGAACAAATAGTTAAAAATCCTAAAGAGATTTATCAATGAGTGATGATATACTCAAACGCTTGATGGCTGTGCTGGAATCAAGAAAAGGTGGCGATCCATCTAGCTCCTACGTAACGAAGTTATACGATCAGGGGATCGACACCATATTAAAGAAAATTGGTGAAGAGTCTGTAGAAACTATAATTGCCGCAAAGTCGGGAGATAAAGAACAGATAATTTATGAAACTGCAGATTTATGGTTTCATAGTTTAGTATTACTAGCACAACAAGATTTAACGGCACAGCAGGTTCTTGATGAGCTCGATAGGCGTTTTGGTCTGTCCGGTATCGAAGAGAAATCAACGCGAACAAAGCAATAGAGGTGGAATGATGGGTTTTGGGGGAATTAGTATTTGGTCATTGTTATTAGTTTTAGCAATTGTGATTTTGTTATTCGGCACTAAAAAGCTACGAAATATTGGTGGTGACTTAGGTGGGGCAATCAAAAGCTTCAAAAAATCCGTAAAAGATCAAGAGCCTTCCAGCACTGAAGAAACGGCAGTTGCCGATGATAAGGTGATTGAAGGTAAAGCAACTGAAGAAAAAGATAAAACTTCTTAATTAATTAAGACAGTTTCAAGTGTATTCGTTGTCGGTTAACCGAAGATGTTTAAAGGGTGATCAACCCGCGAGTTTCTATTCAATTTCTATCATATTCATAGTTAGAGACTACTAATGTTTGACATGGGTTTTACCGAAGTTGTATTAATTGGCATTGTTGCGTTGGTCGTAATTGGGCCTGAGCGGTTACCTGGAGTGGCGGTTACTGTTGGCAAATATGTGGGTCGATTAAAACGCTTTATGACTAATGTGCGAGCTGACGTTGAAAGCGAGTTAAAAACGGATGAAATTCGCAAGCTACTTGCTGCACAACAGGAAGAATTAAGTTCGCTAAAAGATGTTGTCAGTGAAGCCAGTAAGGGACTCGACATGTCTGGTGTTGCCAAATCAATCGATGAATCTATGTCGAGTGTTTTGGACAAATCGGAAACACCTACCGAACAAGTATCTACCTTAGAGCAAAGTCCTGCAGAGCCAGAAACTTTACAGGGAGAGAATACTGTTGCTCCATCAGCGCCGCCCGAAGACCCATTGTTAGTTGAGT
Organism: Gammaproteobacteria bacterium; assembly: GCA_047629275.1. Lineage (GTDB taxonomy): Bacteria > Pseudomonadota > Gammaproteobacteria. The sequence continues at coordinate 1,650 of JBLHWR010000016.1, read as the reverse complement.
CGAAGAAAAACAAGGGAAGTGCATCATGACTGACTCAGCAAACGAGGAGGGTAGCGGTAATTTGATGTCGCATCTGGTCGAACTGCGTGATCGAGTGATGCGCATGGTGATCGCTATTCTGGCAATATTTCTTTGTTTGTTTTACTGGGCTAACGATATTTATACCTATCTTGCTGTGCCTTTGACGAGTCACTTGCCAGAAGGCTCAACTATGATAGCAATTGATGTCGCCTCGCCATTTTTAACGCCTTTTAAGCTGGTGTTAATGCTGTCAATCTTCCTCGCAATGCCCGTTATTTTGTATCAGTTTTGGGCCTTTGTTGCACCAGGGCTTTACAAGACGGAAAAACGTATTGCAGGGCCGTTGCTGATATCAAGTATACTATTATTTTACGCAGGCATCGCTTTTGCGTTTTATGTTGTATTTCCTCTAGTATTCGGTTTCTTCACTTCGGTCGGACCAGAAATGGTCAACATTTCAACAGATATTGGCCGCTACCTTGACTTTGTATTGTCGTTATTTTTTGGATTTGGTTTGGCTTTTGAAGTGCCAATCGCCACTATTATTTTAGTTGCCGTTGGTATCACTACCCCTAAAAAGTTAGGCCAAATGCGCCCCTACGTTATTGTTGGTGCATTTGTCATTGGTATGCTTTTGACGCCGCCAGATATCATTTCTCAAGTACTGTTGGCTGTGCCGATGTGGATATTGTTTGAAGCAGGCCTCATTGCAGCCAAAATTATGTTTAAAGATCGAGAAATGGACTCTTCTGAAGATGACGATGAACCAGATGAAGCAGGATCTGACAATGATGGATTGGATGAAGAAGGTCTAACGGAAAGTAAAGAGAATCAATCTGACGATATAGAAAAAAGTTGAGGCTAAAAGTTTTGAGCGATTCTGGTGAAAACTGCACCGTCCATCTTGAAATTAGCGCCGTTTAGATGTTTTATGGTTAGCTGAGAAGGCAGATTGTTAAGGGTTCAACTATAATTTATTATCACTTTTGAGTTGGTTGCACATGGAAATTTCAAGTTCAGTCCGGTCCCCACAGGTTTTACCTACTACAACCAACAGTGCGGTCGAAGGTATCAATACTCAGCAGCAATTGTTAGAGCGTAATGTAGAGCAAGTCGCTAAAAGTCAGGGTGCTGACGCTAAAGAGAGTCAATCGCAAGATAGGGCATTAGTGGAGCAACAGCAAATTTTGACTGATTTCAAAGCTAATGCGAGATCGCTGGAGGTGTCTAATGAACGACTAGGCACCTTGATCAATATTGAAGCTTAAAAGCCTCTATAAAAAATTAAAGCTCTACCCTCCGTTTAAATCAAAGACTTAAATACCATACAGCCGCTTATCTGAATGATACATTTAAGTTATGATGTATTGTTGCAATAATTTGTTTATTTTGAGAAAGAGAATTGTCTACTACCAACACTAGACGTAATCCCACTCTATTGGTGATTATGGATGGCTTCGGTTTGAATCCGAAACCTGAACATAATGCCGTGTTTGAAGCTAATACACCTAATTTGGATCGTTACTTTTCGACCTACCCAATGACGGAGTTAGAAGCGTCAGGACGTGCCGTTGGATTACCTATTGGGCAAATGGGCAATTCTGAAGTGGGTCATATGACAATTGGCAG
>JBLHWR010000015.1:0-26562 GCA_047629275.1 Gammaproteobacteria bacterium | reverse complement strand
GCAATTATAGCCACTAAACAAAACGTTCGCCTACTGCAGTGTGGTCAGTGGCAAACAGCGAGCTATCGACTTGATTACAAACGTGTGAATGGTGGACTGTTAGTTCAGGATACAGATTTACAATTACATAATACGCTTAATGTTGTTACTGAAGTAAAGCCAAACCTTCAGCAAATGGACGATATGATATTTGCATTGAAAGTGGCTAAATTTGTTAAATCGAATGCTATCGTTTATGCCCGAGAGCATATGACTATTGGCGTAGGTGCAGGCCAGATGTCCCGTATCAATAGTGCTCGAATCGCCGGCATCAAGGCGGAGCATGCCAAGCTTAAAGTAACGGGTTCAGTCATGGCATCGGATGCATTCTTCCCGTTTCGAGATGGCATTGACGCTGCGCATGACGCAGGCATCCGAGCCATCATTCAACCCGGCGGCTCTATGCGCGATGATGACGTCATTGCTGCTGCGAATGAACATGGCATTGCGATGATATTTACTGGCATGCGCCATTTTCGGCATTGATGCAGAGGCTATTGAAATGAAAATTTTAATTATTGGCGGCGGTGGACGTGAGCATGCTCTGGCCTGGAAAGCAGCTCAATCACCACTGGTGAGCCACGTTTTTGTCGCACCAGGTAATGCAGGCACTCATCAAGAAACTGACATAAGCAACGTCGCTATTGATGCTGAAAATAGTGAAGCATTACTTAAATTCGCACAAAATGAATCTATCGAGCTTACGATCGTTGGCCCAGAAGCACCTCTCGTTAATGGCATTGTCGATCAATTCCAAACTGCGGGGATGCGTATTTTTGGCCCCAGTGCTGCGGCAGCACAGTTGGAGGGGTCAAAAACATTCACCAAAGACTTTCTGCAACGACATCACATACCAACGGCGGAATATCAAAGTTTTACTGAAATCGAGCCTGCACTAGAATATGTTAAAAACAAAGGCATCCCCATTGTCATTAAAGCTGACGGTCTGGCCGCAGGTAAAGGGGTTATTTTGGCAAACACTGAACAGGAAGCGATAGATTCAATCAAAGATATGCTCTCTGGCAACTCATTCGGCGATGCTGGTCATCGTGTTGTCATAGAAGAATTTCTGTATGGAGAAGAAGCCAGTTTTATTTGCATGGTCGACGGTGAGCATGCTTTGCCACTAGCAACATCGCAAGATCATAAAGCACGAGACAATGGTGACCAGGGCCCCAATACAGGTGGAATGGGCGCTTACTCCCCTGCACCGATAGTAACGACTGAAGTTGAAGATAAGATCATGCAACAAGTGATATGGCCTACTGTCCGAGGCATGGCAGCCGAGGGTACAAAATATACTGGATTTTTATATGCGGGACTAATGGTGAGCAACACAGGTGACATCAAGGTAATTGAATACAACTGCCGTTTCGGTGATCCAGAAGCTCAACCGATTATGATGAGACTCCAGTCAGATTTAGTTGAGCTATGCATCTCTTGTTGTGACGGTAATCTGGCTGAGAAAAAAATACAGTGGGACCCTCGCCCATGTCTGGGAGTTGTACTGGCAGCCAACGGTTACCCTGATAGTTACATCAAAGGTGACATTATCAAGGGAATACCGCCAGCTGATTCAAAGTCTAAAGTGTTTCATGCCGGCACCCAGAATGATGATAAGGGCAATATCTTAAGCAATGGCGGCCGAGTTTTATGTGCGGCGGCCTTAGGCGACACGCTTTTGGACGCGCAGATAAAAGCCTATCAGATTGTTAATCAGATTAATTGGGATGGCGCCTATTTCAGGACCGACATTGGTTTTAAAGCGCTATAAAATAGAATTTTTCACATCATTTAAAAGTATTTTTATTGCCACTTATAACCTTGTCTTCAAGTAGAACATCAACTTCACTTTTAAAGTAGTTGAGCTTACTGTAACTTGTTGATTGAAAAATTAAGCACTCAGCCACTACATATAGTGGCTGAGTTAGAAATAATCCACTATATATTGTGATTTCCATCATTAAAGTTATACTGATGCCCCGTTAGTTAATAGCTTCGATGAGAATCATAATATGAAATGTCCCAATTGCAGTTCATCCATGTTTGTCGCTGATAAAAGAGCCGAAGGCACCAGCCTAGTTACTTTTTTTCGATGCACAACTTGCATAAGTGAGCATGTCTCGTCGGAACTCATTAATGATGATCAGCACCTACCAACAAGCCGGTTGGAATTTTTTGAACCGAGTCTCACCCAAAATTATAAATATAGTCAGATCCTTTAACTTTTATTTCAGAGCTTTTATGTTAACCGGGGTATGCGTCACGTTTTGTAAATGAAAATATTGTTAGCTTAGTTGTGTTTATGGTTTTTTGATTAATTTTACAACCAAAGCTTATTAGGCAGGTTAGAATGTTTCATTTGAGTGTTCAGTACCACCAAAAAATTTCAGCTTGCTGGTCAGCTTTTATCCACGGGATTGTTTATCTGCCAGGTTCGGCCATTATTCTTTACAGTGTTTGGTTTTTAGTCACTGGTTGACTCATTTAACAACACTACTCTCAGTGTTACCATTGCCTTTAGGCCACCCAAACTTAAAGAGTCAACATTCTAAGGTTTAACAAGCTAAGTATTGACTGCTTGTCAGATACCGCACCCTTTATTGATTACATCCAATTGGATACCGCGATTAAATATCTAATGGTCTTCAATCACTATTGCTAGAATTTAAACTTTTACTCTCTAAAACTAGCTACCTATTAACCATCTGATAAAATTTCTGGCACATTATTTATACATAACTCTGATAGGTAGCTTGATGCGTTTGCAGATATTGGTATAGCATTTCAATCTGTTCTTCATATTCGGCATAACGATAGTTTTGGCTTAGCTAAAAATGACTATTACCAACTTAATGGCCAATGGCACCGATAAGCAAACAGTCAACATTGTTACTTCTCGCGTGGAGGTTAAAATAAATTGAAAAAATGATGTCATTGCCTATCGTCAGAACTGGGGGTTGAGTCATAAACTGCTTTAATCGGGATTGATTTTCAAGCCTAATCTCGTCTCAACTTGTCATTCAGGGCAATTGGGGTTGGATAGGTTGCGACAATGTAATAAGAAGAAAAAACAAAGCTGACTAATGTTGCAATTTGGATCAAGTACGACACTTCTGCACGAATGACAGCAAGCTCTGTAGCCATGACGGCCAGGAGCAAAGAAAATTCACTCATCTGCCCAAGTCGCAATGAAATTTCGGTAGAGCGACCAGAAGTCTCATCAGAAAATCGAAGTAAAAACCGATACAAAATAGGCTTAATAACGATTGCAATCAAACTCAGTCCGAGGGCCACTAACCAGATATCGGGTAAAATGCCCAGATTGAAATTAGCACCCAACGCAACAAAGAAAATGATCAAGAAAAAATCGCGTATCGGTTTCAAATTTTCAACTATAAACAGTGCGATAGGATTGCGCGCAATCATAACACCAGCAATAAACGCACCAATTTCGTAGGATAAGCCCAACTGTTCTGCCAGCTCGGCAAGCCCTAAACACCAGCCAACTGCCACTAGAAAAATATATTCTTGAATACGATCAAACTTCAAGATTAACCTTGTCAGTACATGTTTTTCCAGCACATAGGCAAAACCAACCATCACGGGAAAGGCCAGCATTGGTTTACTCATCGCGAGCCAACCAATATCAGCATTTGAGCTACCTTCTATGACCAACATCAAGAAAATAGCAATGATATCCTGCAGTAACAAGATACTGATGATCACCTCACCAGTATGTTGATGGTGTAATACTGTGGTGGGTATTAATTTCAAACCGACGATGGTACTGGAAAACATAAGCGCAGCACCGATGATCAAAGACTCGGTAACGCTATAGCCAAACAGTTGGCTGTAGCCAAACCCAAGTGCGCACAAGACGATGGAACTAACTCCCGTTACGACTGTGGCTTTACCCACCAGACGAAATAAATCACGTGGGTTTAGATTCAGACCTAATAAAAACAATAAGAAAATAATACCGACGTTGGCAATGTCTTGAATTTGGGTGGCGTCTGCTATGAGATTAATACCCCAAGGGCCGATTAAAAGTCCAAGACTGATGTAAGCAATAATCAATGATTGACGAACGTAAAGCGCTACCGTCGCCAATACTGCAGCACCAGTAAATATTAAGAAAAGAGTATAAGTGATCGAGGTATTTTCCATTTCAAAGACAACGTTTCGTATCAGTCCATAATAAACTGACTTTAACACGTCGAAGAAAAACTGACCCAACTGCCCAGTAGTTAATATTGATATCGCCGAGTTATGGTTGTTGAGGCAAGAGCACTATAAGGCAGATAGAGATGCCTCAATTAACTGCTTCACTTCAGATGACTCAAATGGCTTATCAAGAATAGCCGACACACCGTCTTGCTGAATAGCGGCTAGCTTTCCAACATCGCTCTCAGTAGTCACCATGAACACAGGAACAGATCTTTGATCACTTTCCATTCGAATAAAACGTAGTAGCTCATGTCCGTCAACTTCTGGCATATTGAAATCGGTAACAATCAAATCATATTGATTGGTTTTTATCAGTGTTATAGCTTCACCGCCATCGGAAGCTTCAGTGATTTTTTCGATGCCCATTTTTCTCAAGGTTCGAGTGATCATCTTTCTAGCCATTGTACTGTCGTCAACCACCAAAACGTGAAGGCTTTCGGTGTCTAGCTCGTCTAGGGTTATGTGACCTGGATTTTCCCATTCCATTGTACTGGTCACAGCCCGCTTTAAATCACTTGCCACAAATGGTTTACTCAGTACTGCAGAAGCACCCGCCTGTCTGATTGGGTTTAAGTCCTTAAACGAGGTTGCTGTTGAGATTAAAATAAAAGGTGTATTTTCAGTTAACTGAAATTCACGCATTTCTAACAATAAATCACTGCCCGACATATCTTCAAGATGCAGAGAGCTAATCACTAAATCAGGAATATCAACAAATATCGAATCTAACGCTTCCGTTCCTGTACAAAAATGGCGGAAATGATTAATACCTAAGTCTTCAAACTGCTGCAAGACTATCTTGCTTTGTGCAGTTGATGGTTCTACTAGGACGACATAGATTGAAGTCATTTCGTGTTCCATTTAATGTTCCATTTAACTTTTTCTAGAATGATTATCGTTGTTTTTAGCACAGCTTGCCAATATATTATTTTATTCCTGTTGATATCGCTGAATGCATCGCTTGATTTTTGGACTCGAATGCCTAAGCTAACAAACTGTTTTATGATTGGTCCCTTTAATGAATGCGCTTGAAATACACGAACTCCACAAAACCTATAAAAACGGCTTTCAGGCACTCAAGGGAATTGATCTTATTGTTGAAGAAGGTGATTTTTTTGCGCTGCTGGGTCCCAATGGCGCGGGTAAGTCGACTTGCATTGGTGTTGTATCGTCACTAGTGAACAAAACCAGTGGCAGTGTAAAAGTGTTTGACCACTGTATTGATAAAAACTTAATGGGTGCAAAGTCATCACTTGGCTCTGTGCCACAAGAATTCAACTTCAATACTTTTGAACCAGTTCATGAAATTGTCGTTAATCAGGGCGGTTTTTATGGCGTCCCAAGAAAAGAAGCCACTAAGCTTGCTGATCACTATCTTAAAAAACTGGGTTTATGGCCACACCGTCAGGTCGAATCAGGCAAATTGTCGGGCGGAATGAAACGCAGATTGATGATTGCTAGGGCGCTCATTCATCGACCTAAGCTATTAATCCTAGATGAGCCCACAGCTGGAGTGGATATCGAACTACGCCGGTCCATGTGGCAATTTATGGACGAAATAAATCACCAGGGAACCACCATTATTCTGACCACACATTACCTCGAAGAAGCTGAAACTATGTGTCGCAATATCGCTATTATTGACGAAGGATTAATCATCGAAAATACAAGCATGAAGACCTTACTCAAAAGCCTTAATAGTGAAACTTTTGTACTTTATTTATCAGATGAAATTCACCAAATACCGGCTTTAAAAGGTTTTGGTAGGGTGTTTCTCATCGACAGTCATACTATTGAAGTAGAAGTACCCAAACAACAGTCTCTAAATGAGCTCATTCACCAGCTCGACTCACTTAAGATTATCGTCAACCGTATGCGTAATAAGGTGAATCGTTTAGAAGAACTTTTCGTCAATATCACATCAAAAAAGATTAAAGCAACATGAGCCAGAATATAAACCAAGCTAACATTTCACCCTGGAAAAGAAACTGGGTGGCCTACGTAACGATCACTCGACGGGAAATTTTGCGGTTTAGTCGAATTTGGGTACAAACACTGGTGCCTCCCGTAGTGATGACGGGGCTATATTTCGTTATATTTGGTAATTTGATTGGCCAGAAAATTGGTGTAATGGACGGCATGTCCTATATTGATTTTATAATGCCCGGCTTAGTGATGATGTCAATTATCACCAACTCATACGCCAATGTTGTTTCGTCTTTTTATGGTGCAAAATATTCACAACACATTGAAGAGATGCAAATATCCCCTATTCCCAACATTATTATTATGCTCGGCTTTATCACCGGCGGGGTAGTTCGGGGTTTGTGTGTTGGAGTAACAGTGACTTTAATTTCACAAATCTTTACTGATTTTTCGATGCATAACCCATTGATCATAATAATTGTTGCCTTCCTAACTGCCTTTCTTTTCTCGATAGCCGGCCTTATTAACGCTGTATTCGCTAAAAGCTTTGATGATGTCAGCATTGTGCCAACCTTCGTCTTAACGCCGCTGACTTATCTGGGTGGTATTTTCTACTCGATCAAGTTACTCCCTGAATTTTGGCAACAGGTATCACTGGCAAACCCTATATTGTATATGGTAAATAGTTTTCGTTATGGCTTTCGTGGTACTAGTGATATTGACTTGACCACAGCCATTTGCGTTATCATATTATTCATAGTAATTCTATTCAGTGTCTGTCTCGCATTACTGGACCGAGGCACAGGCATTAGGCAATAAAAGATGACAACTCAATGATAGATATTGGTGTCAATTTAACCAACAAAAGTTTAATGCAAAATCTTGAAGAGATTTTGCATCGTGCTACCGTTGCCGGTGTTAATACAATAGTCGTCACGGGGACTGATTTAAAAGAAAGCCAAAAAGCGGTTCAACTGTGCAGCCATCACCCTCAACATCTAGTTTGCACTGCAGGCGTGCATCCCCATCACGCCAGTGACTGGACGTCAGATACCGCAGATAAAATATCTAAACTTGCAATTCAACCTTGCGTTAGAGCCATAGGTGAAACGGGACTCGACTTTAACCGCAACTACTCCCCTTCGCCGGCTCAAACGGATGTGTTTAGGCAACAGCTAGAGATAGCAAGCCAGTTGGAAATGCCCGTGTTCTGCCATCAGCGTGATGCACACATCACATTTCTTTCGATTTTAAAAGAATATCGTAGCAGCCTGACAAAGGTTGTCGTTCATTGCTTTACAGATACCAAATCCGCATTGTTTGATTATCTTGATCTTGATTGTCATATTGGAATAACCGGGTGGATATGCGACGAAAGGCGCGGTACAGAGTTACAGGGTATCGTTAAATATATTCCGCCCAATCGCCTCATGCTAGAAACGGATGCACCCTATCTGTTGCCGCGTAGCTTATTACCAAAGCCTAAATCGCGCATTAATGAGCCTTGCTATCTACCACATATTTTACAAACAGTAGCGCATCATCAGGGTAAACCTATCCAACAACTTAGCACTGAATGTTTAGAAACCAGCCAGCTTTTTTTTGAGATTGATATTTAAGGATTCCCTTTTTTTGCGGTAACTGTTCCACTGTTATTGATAAGTTACGGGTAATTTATCTGTCTTTTGTCGCTTTATCTTCTGCAATCAATATTTTTCAGTCTACACTCTTATTAGCTACTTTTAATATCAACCAAAATGTTACGTTGATTTCTAATAATGAATGATCAGACTAAATTAAACTTCTTTGCCTCGACCTCAGAACCCTGTAGTTATCTCGACGACAGGAATTCAATCAGCGCGTTTGCTAATCCAGATATTGACATGGACATGCAGACTTATAGCACCCTAATTCAGCACGGATTCAGGCGTTCTGGTGGCTATGTTTATCGACCTCACTGCCCAACTTGCCGAGAGTGCATCTCTGTTCGAGTTCCGGTTAAACGACATAAGCCATCGCGCAATGAAAAGCGCATTTTGCGACTCAACACCGATATTGAAATCAACGTCACTAAGGGTAAGTTTCGTCAGGAACATTTTGACTTATATAAGCAATATATTAAAGCTCGTCATGGCGATGGCAGTATGGCAAATCCAACCAAAGGTGACTATCACCGCTTTTTAATCTGTGACTGGACAGAAACAGACTTTATTGAATTTCACCTAGGAAAAACTTTGATTGCTATTGCTGTAACAGATGTTACAGATACAGGATTATCGGCAGTCTATACCTTTTTTGACCCTAATTACCAAAGTCGAAGTTTGGGCCATTTCGCAATTCTGAGTCAGATAAAAGAAGCACAATCTCACGATCTTGAGTATCTCTACCTTGGTTACTGGATCAAAGACTGTGACAAGATGCGTTATAAAAATCGTTATAAGCCATTAGAGGGGTTTATTGAAAATCACTGGCAAGATATGACCAGTAATTTAAGTCAAGATAATAAGTGTGACCAATAGCTATGACCGACCTTGGTCTAGTCGACGCTGTAATCTCGGCCAATCAAAAGCACCGCCAGGATCCGTTTTTCTGCCTGGTGCAATGTCATTATGGCCACACAAAGCATCCAATCCAATCATTGAGTATTGATGCCTAAGACATTGAATCAATCGGTCTAGCTGTTGGTATTGGTTGTCGGTATAACTCAAATCATCAGTACCTTCCAACTCGATACCAATCGAGTAATTGTTACATTCAGGCTCACCCTGCCAATTTGAAACACCCGCATGCCAGGCTCGTTCAAGGAAAGAGACAAACTGAATCAGATTGCCGTCCCGCTCTATCAAACAATGAGAAGAAACTTTTAGGTGGCAAATCGATGCAAAATATTCATGAACGTTTGGGTCAAGCTGATTGCAAAATAAATCTTGAATATAGCCACCACCAAACTCAGCCGGTGGTAAACTAATGCCATGTATGACGATCAGCTTTATATTACTTTTGTCAGGTCTAGCATCGTAATTGGGTGATTCAATCACTTCCACCGTTTGTAACCAGCCTGTTATATCAATTGTTAGTTTTGTCATTCTCTGATTTTTCGAATAGTGGTTTTTGAATAGCATTATTTGAATAGAGACTTTACTCTAAGATATACCCTACGATAAATTATCTACTATGAAGCTGCAAGATTTAAACCTGCCTCAACAGCAAGCAGTAACCTGCATTGACAAGCCCTGCCTGGTCCTAGCAGGAGCCGGAAGCGGAAAAACCCGTGTCATAACCTATAAAATTGCTCACCTCATTCATCAGGCGGGTTACGCCCCTAACACCATTCGCGCGCTCACCTTCACCAACAAATCAGCTCGCGAAATGAAGCAACGCATTGTCGCTCTACTCGGTAAAAAACACTGCAAAGGTATTGGTATATCGACTTTCCACACTCTTGGTTTACGCATATTACAGGAAGAATATTTTGATGTAGGACTGCGCAAGGGTTTTAGTATTCTCGACTCAAAGGATGTCGAATCATGCCTTACCGAATTACTCCATAGGGATCAAAGCGACCAAGCATTTACTAAACAAGCGATGTATCAGATTAGCCGATGGAAAAACGAATTTATAGATCCCGTCAGTGCCATCAGCATGGCTGACACTCCTTTACTTGAAAGCCAGTCTCGATTATATCAGCACTATCAAGAGCATATGTTAGCCTGTAACACACTCGACTTTGATGACTTGATTATGATGCCGGTGAATCTATTTCGTCGCAACGAGGACGCACTCCTTAAGTGGCGAGGAAAAATACACTACCTACTGGTTGACGAGTATCAAGACACTAATACCAGTCAATACGAATTAATCAAATTGATCGCAGGACTAAGGCAGAGAATCACCGTTGTTGGAGATGACGACCAATCAATTTATGCTTGGAGAGGTGCGAAACCTGAGAATATCAACCTGCTGGGACAAGATTTCCCCACACTACAAGTAATCAAACTGGAGCAAAACTATCGTTCCAGCGGTCGAATACTCAACTCCGCCAACAAACTAATCTCAATTAATGAACATTTATTTGAAAAGAAGCTCTGGTCAGCCTCAGGACCGGGCGAGTTTATACGAGTTTTGCCGTGCCGAAATGCAGATGATGAAGCCAGCCGCGTGGCTCAAGACATTCTCACACGTCATTTTCAAACCAACGATGAATACAAAAAATTTGCCATATTGTATCGGAGTAATTTTCAGTCTAGGGTATTTGAAAAATCACTTAGAGACAACTCGATCCCATATCAAATTACAGGTGGAACAGCATTCTTTGAACGCAGTGAAATTAAAGACATCATGGCCTATCTCCGACTGATTACCAACCCCGATGATGATCGTGCCTTATTACGCATCATTAATGTACCGAGGCGAGAAATCGGTGCTTCAACCATCAAAATAATTGCCAGCTATGCCGGGACACGTCACAACAGCATTGGCAAAACCATTAAGGAATTGGGCCTGCAGCAAAAGCTTGCCAAGCGGGCCTGGATAAAAATTCAAACTTTCGCAGATCTTATCGACGGGCTTCGCCATAAAAGTACGCAGATGGATGCACTAACATTCACTCAGCATGTCATTACAACACTCGATTATGAACACTGGTTACGTGATATTGGCACCTCGTCAAAACAGTCCGACAATGCAATAGAAAACTTGACCGAACTCACCAGTTGGATTGGCAATCTACAAAAGCAACGCGACGACTCATCCATAGAAAGCCTCGTTACCCACCTGTCTTTAATGTCTATTCTTGAAAATGATGACGAAAAGAATGAACAGGACGCCGTGCAACTTATGACATTGCATGCGGCGAAAGGGCTAGAATTTCCACACGTTTATTTGGTCAATTTTGAAGAGGACAGCTTACCCCACCATCAATCTCAAGAGGCTGACACTATTGAAGAAGAACGGCGGTTAGCTTATGTTGGCATTACCCGAGCAGAAAAAACACTAACACTGAGCTATGCAAAACAACGACAACGGTTTGGAGAAACGCTGCAATGTGAGCCCAGTCGATTTCTGTATGAATTACCCGAAGAAGAGTTAGAGGGTGCAGAACATATTGCGAGTAAATTATCACCGGATGAAAAAAAACAACAAGGCTTAGGACACCTTGCTGATTTGAAGGCGATGCTAAACGCAGCAAACTCATGATCTAGTTCGCTGCAGTATTTTATTAGTGCTGAATAATTTGACTCAAGAAAAGCTGGGTTCTTTCGTTCTGAGGGTTATTAAAAAACTCATTCGGTTCATTTTCTTCAACAATCTCACCTTCATCCATAAAGATTACACGGTTAGCGACTTTCTTAGCGAAACCCATTTCGTGCGTGACACAAATCATCGTCATGCCATCTTCGGCAAGTTCAACCATTACGTCGAGTACTTCAGAGATCATTTCAGGATCGAGTGCTGACGTAGGTTCATCAAATAACATAACCTTAGGGTTCATACACAAGCTTCGTGCAATCGCCACTCGTTGCTGCTGACCACCTGATAATTGACCAGGAAATTTATTTGCCTGTTCTGGAATTTTTACTCGCTCAAGATATTTCATTGCTATTGCTTCGGCTTCAGCTTTAGCGACGTTCTTAACCCAGATCGGCGCTAAAGAGAGATTCTCAAGAATCGTCAAATGGGGGAATAGATTAAAATGTTGAAACACCATGCCCACTTCTTTACGGATCTGTTCGATATGCTTTAAATCACCAGTAAGCTCAGTGCCATCAACAATAATTTGACCTTGTTGATGCTCTTCAAGGCGGTTAATGCACCGAATAGTCGTCGATTTTCCCGATCCCGATGGTCCACAAATAACAATTCTCTCGCCTTTCTGTACGGTTATATTTATATCCTTGAGTACGTGAAAATCACCATACCATTTATGGACCCCCTTCAGCTCTATAATATGTTCAGCACTCATATTCTTTACCTTTTATGACCAGTGTGAAGTTTGGCCTCAAGCGCGATGCTATAACGCGACATCGCAAAACAGAAAACCCAAAAAACAAATGCAGCAAAAACGTAGCCTTCATCATCAAAACCTAACCATTCAGAATCAGTTAATGCTAAGTTAATAATCGCGAGTAAATCGAACAAGCCAATAATTAATACTAATGTGGTGTCCTTAAATAGTGCAATAAAGGTATTTACGATGCCAGGAATTACCAGCTTAAGCGCTTGTGGCAATATAATTAAACCCATGCTTTTGGGATAGTTTAAACCAAGTGCTTCAGACGCTTCGTACTGTCCTTTCGGAATAGCCTGTAAGCCACCCCGAACTACTTCTGCCATATACGCCGATTGGAACATAGTGATGCCAATTAAGGCTCTCAACAATTTATCAAAATTACTGCCTTCAGGAAAAAACAACGGCAACATAACTGACGCCATAAATAACACTGTAATCAAAGGAATACCGCGCCAGAATTCGATATATACGATGCAAACTGATTTAAACATCGGCATTTTTGAACGCCTACCTAAAGCTAACAATATACCAAGGGGTAGCGATGCAACAATACCCACTGCTGACAGAATAAGGGTCAACATTAAGCCACCCCATTTATTAGTCGAAACAACCTCTAGACCAAATGAACCACCATGAATTAGAAAATAGGCGACAAATGGATAAATGAGTAAAATAAAAGCCCCTAACCAGTTTTTATATTTAAACGTTTTAATGAATAAAGGTATCATTAAAGCGATCAAAAGCAATCCGGCCAGATTTGGACGCCAATGTAACTCTGCAGGGTAAAAACCATACATAATCTGATCCATACGATTCGCAATAAATATCCAGCAGGCTCCTTCTTCATTACAGTCTGCACGGGTTGTCCCCGACCAAGTAGCAGAGAAAAATGCCCAATCAAGCAGTGGCGGTAATAATAATAAAATTAGCCCCATCGCTGCCAAACTCATAACACCATTGGCATAAGTGGAAAATAAATTCTTCTTGATCCAGACAACGATGCCTACTTCAGAAGCAGGTGGAGGCAAGTTGGGGCTCTTCTTATGATTGACAGGCATTATTATCGCTCCACAATTGCCATTCTTTTGTTATACCAATTCATCACCGATGAAATAAGTAAACTAGCAGTCAAGTAAACCGCCATCGTCATTGCGGTTATCTCAATAGCTTGACCCGTCTGATTTAGAGTTGTGCCCATAAATACGTTGACTAGATCAGGGTAGCCAATTGCAGTCGCAAGTGACGAGTTCTTGGTTAAGTTTAAGTATTGGCTAGTTAATGGTGGAATAATGACTCTCATCGCTTGAGGGATGATCACCAATTTCATCGACTGGCCACGCTTAAGTCCAAGCGCTAATGATGCTTCAGTCTGACCGTGATCAACAGCCAATATACCTGCACGAACAGTCTCAGCAATAAAAGCACCCGTATAAATAGTGAGCGCTAAAACCAATGCCAATAATTCAGGTACCACCGCAATACCACCAGCAAAATTAAAACCCTTCAGTACAGGGTATTCAATACTCATTGGCATTCCAGATGCCCAAAAGATCACCAGTGGAAAGCCAATCAATAGACCTAGAGTAGACCAACCAACAGAAAATTGCTGCCCAGTTTCATCCTGACGTCTTCTAGCCCACCTGCGCATAAAAAACATGGCAATAAAGCCGATAATAAAGGCAACTATAGTTATCGAAAAACCAGATTCAAAGATGGGTCCAGGCAAATATAAACCCCGTACATTGAATTCGATACCTAAACCCAGGGACATACTATTACGGGCGGAGGGCAATCCAGCCAAAACAGCAAAATACCAGAAAAATATTTGCAGCAGCAACGGGATATTACGGAAAATTTCGATATACATAGTGGCTAGCTTTGCGACAAGCCAGTTGTTCGACAGACGTGCGACACCCATGCCAAAGCCTAACAAAGTCGCCATAAAGATACCCAAAACAGCAACCAACCCTGTGTTCATCAGACCAACAATGAAGGTGCGGCCGTAACTAGAGTCCTCATTAAACTGGACCAATGATTGCAATATACCGAAGCCGGCTTTCTCAGTTAGGAAACCAAAACCAGTCGAGATACCCCGAGATTCCATATTTGATAGCGTATTATTAACAACACTATAGAAGAAGTAGACTAGACCGACTATTAGCAGCGCCTGAAAAAATAGCGCTCTATATTTAGGATTGTTCCAAACTGCGGGACTTGAAGGTTTTTGAGCTGTCTCCAATTCTGACATCATAAACTCCAGACTGACATGGTTCGCGGTTTGATGGTTAACGGAAAATTGATTTTATACATCAGCAATAACTGAAATAAACATTGAATTGATGTGTAAAATCAACCTAACGGAGAGAGTGTATGGAAACCCCATACACTCTCCTACAGTACTAATTCATTACTAGATTAAAATGTAACTTGAGAATCTAGATTAACGAATTGGAGGCGCATACATGATGCCACCACGTGACCAAAGGTCATTGAGACCACGGGCAATCGCTAGAGGTGTATCAAGACCAACGTTGGCTTCAAAGCTTTCACCATAGTTACCAACTTGCTTAATGATGTTATAAGCCCAAGCGTCGTCAATACCAAGTTTATCGCCTTGACCATCAACAAATCGTTCAATGGCAGGACTTTTTGTCTTCATGCTATCGATGTTTGCAGATGTTAAACCAAGTTCTTCAGCATTGATCATTGCATTCAAAGACCAACGAACAATGTTGAACCACTGGTCGTCGCCCTGACGAACAACAGGTCCTAAAGGCTCTTTAGAGATTACCTCTGGCAATACAATCGCAGAACCAGGATTTTCTAGCTTAATACGAAGAGAATAAAGCTGAGATTGATCAGAAGTTAACATGTCACAACGACCGGCTTCAAATCCTTTGATAGTTGCATCAGAAGTATCATAGTTAATTGACTTATACTTCATACCGTTAGCAGAAAAATAATCAGCCAAATTTAATTCGGTAGTAGTACCCGATTGCAAACAAACCGCTGCTCCGTCAAGTTCTAATGCACTTTTAACACCAATTGATTTACTGACCATAAAGCCTTGGCCGTCATAGTAGTTGACACCAGCGAAGTTCAAACCCAATGAACCATCACGAGTCAGAGTCCAAGTAGTGTTGCGTGAAAGAATGTCAATTTCACCGGACTGTAGAGCAGTAAAACGTTCTTTAGCAGTTAACGGCGTGAATTTAACTTTAGTTGCATCACCTAGAACGGCAGCAGCAACAGCGCGACATACGTCAACATCAAGCCCTTGCCAGTTACCAGAAGCGTCAGCATTTGAAAAGCCTGCGAGACCTGTGCTAACGCCACATTGGACGTGCCCTTTGCTTTTAACTGTATCAAGCGTGCCAGCAGATACAGAAGTGGCTGCTAAAGCCAAAGCTGATGAAATCAGTAGGGTTGTAGTGATTTTTTTCATAGTTTTCTCCGGATGATCGATTATTATATTATGGGGATTACCTTTCATATTGAGCAATCTGAATTACCATAGTCACTTCACAATTTAATTGCAAGTTAAGAATGGTTTCTTGGAAATCGCAACTAAATTGACTCAAAACCAGTGATTTACATGCGTTTTCATCAGTATTGAGGTATTTTAGGTATAAAATTAAAAATTATAAAGACATAACTGTTAGCAACCTGATGCTTAGTTAATAACCATTACGCTTAGGTTAGGGTGTTCAAAAATCTTAACTGGATTGGATTTAAGTATTTAGCAACCTCTTAAACGCCCGCCATACCCAGTTAATACGACAACTTAAACCATCAACTTTTATAAACTCAATCTACTACCATCCACTATTTATGGCACAGGTTTAACTAAAATATACTTATTCCCACTAACGCTTTCAGCAACTAAACACTTGCAACAAAAGATGCCTTTGCCTAATCTACATAAAATTTTTAAAACCTCCGACAGAATCAACTATGACTATTAAAAAAACTACCACTATAAAGCCAGATATGCGTCAGCATTCTTCACAGGTTGTCGACGGTGTAGAACGTGCACCGAGCCGCTCAATGTTAAGAGCGGTTGGCTTTAATGATGCAGATTTCAAAAAACCTCAAATCGGCGTTGCTTCTACTTGGAGCATGGTCACACCTTGCAACATGCATATCGATAAACTCGCACTAAAAGCCGCTGAAGGCGTTAATGCCGCAAAAGGTAAAGCTGTTATCTTTAATACCATCACCATTTCTGATGGAATTTCGATGGGAACTGAAGGCATGAAATATTCCCTTGTGTCACGAGAAGTTATCGCTGATTCAATCGAAGCCGTTGCTGGCTGCCAGGGGTTCGATGCACTTATCACGATAGGCGGTTGTGACAAGAATATGCCAGCCTGCATCATGGGTATGGCACGACTTAACAGACCTTCCATATTTGTCTATGGTGGCACCATCATGCCCGGTTGTCACAAGGGCAAAAATATCGACATCGTCACCGTGTTTGAAGCGGTAGGTGCGGAAGCAGAAAATAAGATCACCAAAAAGGAAGTAAAAGAAATTGAATGCGCTGCAATTCCTGGCGCAGGCTCTTGCGGCGGAATGTACACCGCCAACACCATGGCTTCGGCCATAGAAGCAATGGGCATGAGCTTGCCCAACAGTTCGGCGCAGGCCGCCATGTCAGAAGACAAAACCAATGACTGCTTCGAAGCCGGCGCCGCCGCAATGAAGTTATTAAAGGCCAATATTCGTCCCAGCGACATCATGACTAAAAAAGCATTCGAAAATGCGGTCACAGTTGTGATTGCCTTAGGTGGCTCCACTAATGCCGTATTACATTTGCTTGCAATGGCATCGTCAATTGGTGTGAATCTGAAACTCGACGATTTTACTCGCATAGGCAAACGTGTTCCTGTTTTAGCCGACTTACGGCCCAGCGGAAAAGCGATGATGTCCGAACTAATTGAAATCGGGGGAATTCAACCCTTAATGAGAATTCTACTGGATGCTAAGCTGTTGCACGGCGACTGCCTAACTGTTACTGGCAAAACATTGGCTCAAAATCTGGCTAAAGTGAAACCATATCCAAAGAGCCAGAAAATAATTCGCGCACTTAATGACCCTATTAAAAAAGACAGCCATCTCGTTATTTTAAAAGGAAACCTTGCTCCTGATGGTTCTGTCGCCAAAATTTCTGGAAAAGAAGGTTTGATATTTACCGGCAAGGCAATGGTGTTCGCCTCTGAAGAATTGGCGTTGGAAAAGATTCTCGACGGTACGATTAAAAAAGGTGATGTAATTGTCGTTCGCTACGAAGGTCCCATCGGTGGCCCAGGTATGCGTGAAATGCTATCACCAACCTCCGCCATCATGGGTAAAGGTTTGGGTAAAGACGTCGCCTTTATTACTGATGGCCGTTTCTCTGGCGGGTCTCATGGATTTGTAGTTGGGCATGTCACACCTGAGGCCGCAGTGGGTGGTCCTATCGCATTAATTAAGAATGGCGATATTATTACTATTGATGCAGAAAAGCGTCAAGTCAATGTCAAACTCAGCGCCACCGAACTTAAAAAACGGGCCGTTGTGTGGAAACAACCGAAACCAAAATACAAACGAGGCGTGCTGGCCAAGTATGCAAAACTAGTGAGCTCTGCATCACTTGGTGCGGTGACTGACTTACCCGATTAATAAGCAGCACAGACTATGAGTAATAGTACAGTTATCGATATGCTCGCCAACTGGACCGAAGATATCGGCTTCTCGCTAGAGCGACAAGCCGTATTACTCGGCAAATAAAATTTAATAGCAACCGTTGGCAACGGCTCTGATTGCCTTGTCCTCTTTGGTCACACCGATGCAGTACCCTGTAATGAAAAGTTCTGAAAAGCGACCCGTCGGAACTTTACGAAGCAGACAAACACCTTTATGAACTTGGCAGCTGCGATATGAAAAGCTTTATCATGCTCGCAATTAGCGCAAGCCAATCTTTCGATCTAAGTAAACTCAAACGCCCGCTCACATTGGTGGCAACTGCCGATGAAGAGTCAACCATGAAAGGCGCCAAGCTCATTGCAGATAACGACAAAAAATTAGGGTCTTATTTGGGTTATCGGTGAACCTAGCAATCTAACACCCATTCGACAACATAAGGGTTGCATTGCTTTATCGATAAAACTGTCCGGCCAATCTGGGCATGCCAGCGATCCATCATTGGGTATAGCGCACTTAAAAGAATGAATTTAGTAATGAATGCCCTGCTCCACTATCGGGATAGTTTACAACATCAACATAATGATCCAGCCTTTACCATTCCAACCCCAACTATGAATTTGAGGCATATTCACGGCGGCGACAACTTGAATAGAATTTGCGGCAGTTGGGAGCTACTGCTCGACATTCGTTTTTACCCAGCATGTCGATTCAAACGCTATTGTCCAATGTGCAGGAGATAACCCACACCATCACTGATAAACGCAACTTCAAATTTGACTGCCAGCTGTTAGGCTATGGCCTGCAAAGCATAGATACTTCAGAATCCAGTAAAACCACCAAACACCTAACTGCGATTACCGGCAAACACAGTGGTTCAGTTGAATTGGCACCGAAGCACCCTACTTTAACTCAATGTAAACCGAAACCCATGATCGGCCCAGAGTCAATTAATCAAAGCGTATCAACCGAATAAGTTTTTACCTATCGATAAGATTGATCAAACTATTTGCTTACTTCAGGGATTAATTCAATAGTTTTGTATTGTTTGAGTAGGTAGATATTTTGTTGACAGGTTTTTAGTTGACTGTTAATCAATAAGTCCAATTCAGTTGTACGCTCAGAATATCTGCTGAGGCCTGATATTCACCTTTCTGAGTGCTTGCCAAAGTAGGTATGGTACTTTCGTACTCGTTATTTATTTGAACATCTTCAATGAATAAATGCGAATACCCAACATCTAATGTTAAGTCTTCATCTAACAAATATGTTAGTCCAAATGATAGCCATTTGCGATCATTCCCGGGAATTCGAGCCGTCCTTCTTTCAGCACTAGGCACGGGTGTTTCGTCAAAGGCAACACCACTTCTGAGCACCATTTTATCGTTGTATTGATAGTCGAAGCCAACTGAATAACGAAGCGTGTCATTCCAGCTTTCGGTTGTTACCGAATCCGGTTGTATTGTGTTGGCGTAGTCAATGCGTAGCTCGTCAAATGAGCTCCACCCCGTCCAGGTTACATCAGCAAGGTAAGTTACTTTTTCGACGCTGTGCGCAACACTCAGAGCAAGACTAGCAGGCAGGGTAACGCCAGCACTAATAGCACTGTCGGTAAAGAGCCCGCCAGCAGTTAGGAATGTGGCACCTGCAGGGACTGTATAATGAGCAGTACCTTCGAATTCCAGATCAATTTCAGAACGGTAAGAAGCGCCAACAATAGTTTCGGGTGTTATTAAGTATTGGAAACCAAAGTTAAAACCCAGCGCCGGGTCGCTCAAATTATCGCCGCTTAGATCTGCAAACCCGTCTGTTGCCTGTGGCGAGCACGTTGATGAAACAGCTCCTTTCGCTGCACAAATAGCACCAAAATCAATTGCATTAGTGAAGATAACGTCGCCAAAAACTATGTTGATGCCACCACCAACAGCCATTTTACTATTCACCTGAAAGGCGATACTTGGATTAATATTAAGCGTTTTTAAATCAGTTTCTACTGCATGATAACGACCAACCCAGCCGTCATCATATTTGGTTGCCAAACCAAACAAGGCCTGCACACCGAGGCCAATTTTAGTTTGCTGATCGACTGACTTTACCCAGTAAAAATTAGGAACAAAAGCGTCTAGCCCTCCATTATCATTATTACCCGTTAATGTAGCGCTACCCAAAGCCACTGCAGAAGTTGACCCTTGGTTTGTAAAAGAAGAGTTAGGCTTAATATAATGCCCTGCAATGCTGAACTGATCTTTCTCAAGCTGCATCATACCGGCGGGATTAAAGAAAACGGATGATGCATCAATCGCGTGTGCTGCCGACCCAGCATAGGCGTTACCCTGACCACTCGCACCATTTTCAATTAATGCAAATCCTGAGGCGTGAACTTGGCCGAGGATCAAACAGGCGACAATCGTGCTCTGTATTACTGGTTCGCCAATCGTATTTAAAAATCTCATAGGACATCCTTATTGTATTGTTTAATCCTGGTTAACTATAGACTAACTTTTAATGACCAACGCCTTTTTTAGACTATTTCTTCAAACGGTTATAAAAAATTAATCTAGGCAAATTAAAATGAAACAAGAGGAGAGTGGATAAAAACGTTGAAAATTAAAATAATCCTTAAATCAAGTGCACATGGAATGATTAATAGCCAAATAAAAGTCGGTCGTTAAACTGAGAAAAAACAAGACTAAAACGGTGAAGGACTTCAAGCCATCGACTATTTACATGAACGATGGCCTCTAGCCTTAAAATAGTTTCAATTTTGATCATTACCTTTTAATTCTATCTTTAGTAACATAAGAAATTAAATATGCCTATGGCGAAATTTTAGATGAAATCTTTTCTCAAGCTTACTTATATCAAAGAGAGCCTCATTCATGGTAAGGGTTTATTCGCCCAAACAAACATTCCAAAGAACACAATTATTGGTACATTAGAGGGTAAACCCTGCCAGAAAGACGGCTGTTATGTTCTTTGGTTAAATGAAACCGATGGATTTGAAGTTAGCTGCGATTTAAAGTATATCAATCATTCATTTGAAGCCAACGCTTGTTATTATGATGATCTGACTGTGGTGGCTCTGCGGCGCATAAATCAACATGAAGAAATAACGCATAACTATGAAACTGGTAATTGATGGCATTTATTAATTCCCTGACTTCAAGGACTGATTGTGCAGACTGCGTTGACAGCTATACTATATAATTAACTTTTTTGTAGTCTTCAGCTTTCCATTCTTAACATATAGAAAATAAATAATGAATATTGTTCCAGTCGCTAAATTTAATATGATCGAGCAGCAACTTCGCCCTTGGGAAGTGCTCGATAGAAACGTATTGTCAGTTATTGGTCAACTTGACCGAGATGACTTCGTGCCTGAGACTTATAAAGGTTTAGCCTATGCAGACTGCCAAATACCTTTGCCTAACTCTGCCAGCATGTTTCCTCCAATAGTTGAAGGTCGAATGTTACAAGCCTTATTAATTAATGCTGACGACCATATTCTTGAAATTGGAACAGGATCTGGCTACATAACAGCCTGCCTCGCAACGCTTGGCAAGCAAGTATTATCGCTTGATATTGATTCAGCAAGTCAACAAACAGCAGCAGCGATTTTGCAAAAGAAGTTACTCAACAACGTCGAATTTGAAACAAAAAATGCCTTTGAATGCAACTATAATAAGGCATTCAATGTTATTGCCGTTACCGGTTCAGTTAAGTCTATTCCCGAGAATTTAAAGAAAGCGCTAATAGTGGGAGGCCGTTTATTTGTGATCGTCGGTGAGTCACCTGCTATGCAAGCCCTGCTGATAACCCGTGCTTCAACTAAAGAATGGATAACCGAATCTTTATTTGAAACAGATTTACCTGCGCTAATGATTTAAACTTAGGTTCCTAATTGATCAGTTAATAGCCATGCAAAGAATGCAAGCAACAGAGTTAGCCAAATATCTAATGACTTCCAAACCGTTATTAGTAGATGTTCGTGAACCTTGGGAATTTGAAATTTGCCAATTGGCAGATAGCATTAATATTCCAATGGCCACTATCCCTAATAATCTTCATCAAATTCTAGAAGCGGATGAATGCGTCATCATTTGCCATCACGGCGTGCGCAGCATGAATGTAATTCAGTACTTGATGCAGCAAGACATTGACCATTTGATCAACCTCGATGGCGGTGTTGATGCTTGGGCTCAAGCTGTAGACAGAGATATGGCTCTATATTAATTCGACATTGGATTCTTTATAATAATTAGATTTTCTGAATGTGTATCAGACCTACTATTTAGTGTTGATATTCTGATCATTTTTTGGCTTTAACCATCAACATGGATTTACAGTGTATAAACTTCTCTTTGCCATCTTAATTTGCCTTTTCAGCGCACCACTTTTTGCTCAAAATTTAGTCGACATTTATCGTCTTGCAGAGCAAAACGATGCCACTTTAAAGATTGCACAAGCTAATTATGAAGCTGCGATGAAATCTTTACCGATTGCCATCTCTTCACGACGACCTCAAGTTAATCTGTCGGTTCAGCAGTCTCTAAAAGAAACAAACAATTCCATCATTAACAATAGCAACAATACTAATCAGAATTCGGGATACACTCTCAGCCTATCCCAAACAATTTACAACGCCCAGACTAGTGCTCAGGTTGATGCTGCAGAAGCTTCAGAACAAGAAGCTGCCGCGACTTTGGAAGTTGCTGAACAGGACTTAATAATTCGGGTCACTACCAGCTACTTTGACATCCTAGCAGCACAGGACAATGTCAAATTTGCTCTTGCCGAAAAAAACGCAATTGCACGTCAATTAGAACAGGCTAAAAAAAGATTTGAGGTTGGACTTATAGCAATTACCGATGTTTATGAAGCACAAGCGTTTTATGACCAATCACTTGCACAATCTTTACTCATAGACAATCAACTTGATAACTCATTTCAAGCACTTCAGGTAATGACTGCACAACCCTCATCATCGGCGTTGGCTGAACTCAACAAACAAATGCCCCTTATTATTCCCCAACCAGCTGATATCCAAGCTTGGGTCGATACTTCCCTAAAAAATAATCCTGGTCTGGTGTCAGCAATGGCCGCATCAAATGCAGCCAGATTCGAGTTACGCGGCCAAGATCGTGCCCACTATCCTATCGTTGATTTCACTGCTAGCTACAATGACAGTAGAATTGATGATGACCTTTTGGGTGATTATAACTTGGATTACTTTGACTTAATGGTGAAATTAAATGTACCTTTATTCACCGGCGGTCGAATTGATGCGGCCCGCCAGAAAAGTGCCTCCATTTATCTATCGGCCCAAAACAACGCGCTGCTGCAAAACAGACTCACTTCTCAACAAACCCGAATTGCCTATTTGGGCGTTATTTCAGGCATTGGGCAAGTTAACGCGTTCAAACAGTCGTTAAAATCAAGCACAACAGGGCTTAAAGCTACGGAAGCTGGATTCGAAGTAGGCACCCGAACCTCAGTTGACGTCCTGGTATCACTACGCGAAACCTTCCGTGCTCAACGAGATTATTCAATCGCGCGTTACGATTATCTAATCAATACACTCAAGCTAAAACAAGCCGCTGGTCTTTTATCATCAGAAGACTTAATCGCTATTAACCGATGGCTGAGCCTGTAAAATAGGCCTCATGTCGAAACATAACTCAACCATTTTTAAAATTCGTGATTATGTCCACCCTCGTTTTTGGTTAATGTGGTTTATATTTGCTTTATTGCGATTAGCTTCACTTTTCCCTTACCGATTTCTTTTAGTTCTGGGTAAGTTTTTGGGACGAGCTATCAAGCTGATTTCTGGTAAACGCCAGCGGGTAGTAGAAATTAACCTACAGCTTTGTTTTCCCGAGAAATCACTCGAAGAGCGAAACCGTATCAAGAATGAGTGCTATGAAAGTATCGGTATTGCAATAGTTGAATTAGCTATGTGCTGGTGGTGGTCAGAAAAACGTTTGAAATCATTAGTTGAAATTCGAGGATTGGAACACTTGGAAGGAGTGCTAGAGAATAAACAAGGCGCTATTTTGTTGTCTGGACATTTTACTAGCCTTGAAATTGGTGGCCGTTTATTTACTTTAACCACACCACTTCAAGTGATGTACCGCACCCAGAGAAACGCCTTATTTGATAGCTATCTATACAGCAAGCGATGCAGCTACCTTACAAATGTCATTTCTAGAAAAAGTACTAGACAGCTTATTAAAGGCATTAAAGAATTAGTCCCTACCTGGTATGCACCAGACCAAAACTTCACTAATGAACGTAATATATTTGCACCCTTCATGGGCATACCGGCAGCAACCATTACGGCAAGTTCGCGCTTAGTTCAATCGGCAGGCTGTGCCATGCTGCCTTTTTACACCTACCGAAAACCAGATGGCACAGGTTACACTTTAACTATAGAGCCACCATTAGAGAACTTTCCAAGTGGAGATGAACTTGATGATGCAACCGCCATTAATGCATCTATCGAAAAATTTGTCCGTAGCCACCCTGAACAGTATATGTGGATACATCAGCGTTTTAAAAATCGTCCAGAGGGTGAACCTCCGATATATCAATAAGACCCTGACATTGTCACAATATAGATTGTCACTTCATGAAAGGCCAAATAATGCGCACTAAATCTCCGGGAATTAGTTACCGATTATTTTCTTTATTATTGTTGCCTCTCTGGATTTTTCATGCCATTTTGCATGGTAATAAAAGTGATTTACGACACTATTATCGTCTGCGATTCTTTGGTAAACGAAGTCAGAGTCAACAACGCCAGGTTTGGGTACATGCATCTTCTGTTGGTGAGGTGGAGTCTATTTCACCATTGGTTGAAGATTTATTGGCTCAGGGTGAATTAATTTTGTTTACCAGCTTCACCGCAACGGGCTACACCACTATCCAAAATAACTTCATTGGTCGAGTCGAAGCGAGCATTATTCCAATTGATTTTATCGTGCCTTGTTGGCGGTTTTTTCGGCAGCAGCCCATCAAATGCTGCCTGTTGATGGAAACGGAGCTATGGCCAGAACTATTATATCAAGCAACCATAAAGCGCATCCCAATCATCCAGGTCAATGCCCGCCTATCGGATAAATCACTAAGGGCGCCCTTATTTATTCGCTCTCAGTTACGCAGAACTCTCGATTATTTAACGCTTCATTTAACTCGTTATAATAGTGATAAGACTAACCTTATTGCCCTAGGTGCATTGCCTGATAACATCAAAATTATTGGCAATTTAAAGAATCGTCCAGTTGACACGATTAAGACTAATCGACTAATCGACCGCCCATACATTTTACTCGCCTCTAGTCATGAGAATGAAGAGTTTGAATTTATTCAAAAACGACCCTTGGCTTATAAGTCACACTTAATTGTAATAGCACCAAGACATCCCAAAAGATCTGTAAAAATTCAACAACAGTTAGATCAACTTGGCATTAATTATGCGGTACGAAGTTTGTCACAACCCATCACTCAGGACACAGAAGTCTATCTCGCTGACACACTCGGTGAACTCAAACAATTTATGGCACATACGCCAGTTGTTGTTATGGGTGGTTCCTTCGACCAAACAGGTGGCCATAACCTGATGGAGCCAGCCAATCTGAATTGTGCGATCATCACCGGCCCTTCAGATAGCAATATCCAGCAGGACATCGAATTATTGGGACAAGATCAAGGAATTTTGCAGGTAGAGGAGATGACTAGTTGTTGGGATAAGATCGATGATTTAATCTGCAATCCAGCTAAAGCTGAGGCTCTGAGAAAAGCTGCAAAAGAAGCTGTGTTGCAACAATCGAATATAAGTAAAGCTTATCTGGCAGAAATAACTCCCTATTTATCACCGCCAAACTCATCGAATCTAACATCCAAAAAAATCTAACCTTTGGCCTGATAACCATCCATCAAAGCCTGCCAATCATCATCACCATAATGCAAAGGACGGGCTCGATTAATCTTATCAAGTGAACGCTGTAAGCGGTAAAGTGGCTTCCATTGCCAATCCCCTAAAGCGGCCATCATTTTAGCTTGATCAAAGTCAATCAAAAAAAATTCGCCCTTATCATTCATCAAAATATTGTTAGCGTTAAGATCCGCATGACGAAAACCTTTTTCTTGGAATTGTTTCAATAATCGTCCTAATCGAAACCAAGCTTCCTGAGCTAAACTGTTATGTGATAACGATTCAGCTAGCGTTTCGGTATCTTCGAAGAAGTCCGTCATGAGCGAAGCCCGATAATAAAAACCTGTTCGAATGACACGAATACCAAGCGGTTTGGGGACAGGTAACGCAGCTTCAATTGCCAAATTCAATATAGACCATTCTTGCCAAGGTCGAGTTTTACTTTTACCTAACCACAGATATTGATCCGTCAGAAACCGAGCAATCAATCCACCCCGCAAATACTGGCGTAATATTGCAACCTGACCATCGATAAGAATTTTAACACTACCGCCTCGCCCACCATCAATCCGTTCAAAACCGAGCATGCCCTGCCAGTAACTGGCGTTAAAATGCTCGCTTTCTAGTTTGTGTATCGCCGTTTCATCGTGCAAAATATAGCATCTTGTGTTTTTAGTATTCTCGCTCATAATTTCCTATGATCAAATTGTTCCAACCGCCAAAATCCATCTGCATATTT
>JBLHWR010000014.1:0-26898 GCA_047629275.1 Gammaproteobacteria bacterium | reverse complement strand
ATTTTTGGGCACAAGCTACTGCTGCGCTAGTCTCAAGCAATAGCCGAATATCATAAATTTGTTGCGCATGCTCCCAATTCATGGGGGCGACGATGGGTCCTTTGTTGGGTAGAATTTCAACTAAACCCTCTGCTTCTAAATAACGAATAGTTTCTCTGATGACTGTTCGACTAACACCTAACTGGTCACAAAGTGGTCGTTCTACCAAACGTTCGCCGGGCTTAAAGTGACCTTCGATAATCGCTTCGCGCAGGCGTTCCTGCACAATGTCTCGAAGCGTTTGGGGGGAGGTTGCCGTTTCTAAGTAGGAGGTTTCTGATTGGCTCATGTAATTCTGGTCATGAAAAATAATATCCTTTTTTTCTAAAAAACAGTAATTCAATTTTGACACAAATGTAATGGTATACCATAATACGGTTTAATTGCTAGGCAATTGAAATGCTAATTGATCAGGACTGACAGATGCCCGCTGAAATTCGAAAAACAGTACTTCACGTTGAAAACACCTTTATTGAGGGTGGGAAATCAGCGGAAGCGCCATTAAAACTAATTGCTGCTTTAGCGGTAATTAAAAATCCCTGGGCAGGTCAGGGATTCGTTGAAGACTTGCGCCCCGGCATTCAAGACTGTGCTCCAGGTCTTGGTGCAATGCTAACCGAAATGATATTAGAAGCTTCTGGTGGCGGAGATAAGGTCGAAGGTTATGGTAAAACCGCCATTGTCGGAATGAATGGTGAAGTTGAGCATGCATCTGCGTTGATTCATACGTTACGTTTCGGTAATTTTTATCGTGATGCTGTTGGTGCAAAATCCTATCTCGCATTTTGTAATACTCGTGGCCCAGCGAATGCACCTGTAATGATTCCACTGATGGATAAAAACGATGGTGGAAGGCGATCTCATTATCTGACCATTCAATTATCAGTGGCCGATGCCCCAGGTGCTGATGAAATCTTAATAGGCTTAGGGGCCTCTCTTGGTGGACGTCCGCATCATAGAATTGGTGATCGTTACCAAGATTTAAAAGAGTTAGGAAATGACATCGATAACCCTGCAGCTGTCTGATTCCTCCTATACTCCTTATGGCACCTTGTCCTATCGAGAAGCTGATCATAGCAACATAGTTCGGGGTGATATAAAAAAGAGAGAGACGCTGGTGCTAGTCCACGGTGTTGGTATGCAATCAGTGGTATGGGGACCTCAGATTGACTACTTTAGTCAATCAATGCGGGTTATCGCTCTCGATATGCCAGGCCATGGTGGCAGCAGTCCATTACCGGTGGGGGCGGAGTTAGCCGATTACATCGATTGGCTTTTTGCTGCAATCACGGCACTCGATACAGGTCCAATTAATTTAGCTGGACATTCGATGGGTGCGCTCATTGCTGGTGGCTTTGCTATTTGTCACCCTAATTTAACGCGACGAGTGGCTGTAATGAATGGAGTTCACAATAGGACTGTAAAGGCCCGCGCTGCGGTTGAAGCGCGTTCAGCTGAAATTGACCTTGGTCAGGTCGATATTAATACGCCATTAACTCGATGGTTTGACGAGTCTGAAGCGGATTGTGCTGCTTATGACTTAGTCCATAGCTGTTTGATGCAGATTGATCTAGAGGGCTATTCAACTGCCTATCGGGCCTTTGCCCGAGGTGATCGAACTTTTGCGGCCCGTTGGTCAGAAGTGACTAGCCCAATGCTCGCGTTAACGGGTGATGGTGACCCAAATTCTACACCCGAAATGTCCCATGCTATGGCAGCTGCAGCTATTAACGGTCATGTCGAAGTAATTAACGGCCATCGCCACATGTTAAATTTAACTGCATCTGATGCAGTTAATGTCATACTAAAGACTTGGCTAGCCACACCACTGGTAAGCAAATCAAATAACAAGCCCGAAGTAGAGGTCCTATCTAAATGAGTCAATTTGAACCGCGTGCTTTACGCGAAGCCTTTGGTAGTTTTATGACTGGGGTAACCGTTGTCACCACTCATGACACCAATAACAAACCGCTTGGCTTTACCGCTAATTCATTTACTAGTGTGTCGATCGATCCGCCGTTGGTATTGGTTTGTATGGCGAATAGTTCTGCTAACTATGATGTGTTAGTCAATGCCGACCGTTTTGCAGTTAATGTTCTTTGCGAACAACAAAAAGAGGTTTCAAATACTTTTGCTCGACCTGTGGAAGATCGGTTCGGTACGGTCAACTGGCGAAAAGGCCCGCATGGTTCACCAATAATCGAGAATGTGTCTGCTTGGTTTGATTGTTCCAGTTACAAGCAAGTAGAAGCCGGCGATCACGTTATTCTTATTGGTAAAGTTGAAGCTTTTGAAGCGAATGCAATGCCAGGACTCGGATACTCCCATGGCGCTTACGTGACCCCATCAATGGAGGCCGAACTAATATCACAAGGCACTAATGTTGTCGTTTCTGCCTTGATAGAGCACTCGGGTGAAGTATTCTTTCTAGAAGATAAGCAGGGTGGCTTAAACTTGCCATCTGAAAAAGTGGGTAAAACAGGTGCCATAGCGACTTTGGAATACCTGATTAAGTCGAATGATACTGATGCAAAACCAGGTTTTATTTACTCGGTATTTGAGGTAATCGATAAAGAACAGCAACACATATCTTTTCTATGTCAGGCTGCCAGTAGTCATTCCGGTAAAGGTGTCTTCCTACCTTTGACCGCAGCCACCTTATCTAAAGTATCTGATTCAGCCGTTCGAATTATGCTCGAGCGATTTGATAAAGAGAGTAAGTTAGGAAATTATGGTTTGTATTTTGGTGATCAAAATAATGGCGAAGTTCGCCCTATCGTGAAGGAGAATCTATCTTGAAATTTTCGTTATTTGCACATATGGAATGTCTTACAAAAGACGAGAGTCAGGAACAGTTATATGAGGATTTCATAAAGCTCTGTGTCATTGCTGATAAGGGCGGTATGCATGCCATTTGGACGGGTGAACATCATGCAATGAATCTTACTATAGCACCTAATCCATTTCTTAATCTAGTTGATTTAGCGCGCCGTACCAAAAATGTACGACTCGGAACAGCGACAATTATTGCGCCATTTTGGCATCCCATCAAACTGGCAGGTGAGGCAGCAATGTCTGATTTGATTATGGATGGCCGGCTTGATTTAGGCATTGCTCGAGGTGCCTATACCTATGAATATGAACGATTTGACCCCAAACTAGATGCTTGGCAAGCGGGGCAAAAAATGCGTGAACTCGTTCCTGCAGTCCAGAAACTTTGGGAAGGTGATTATACTCATGAGGGTGAGTTTTGGCAGTTCCCAAAGACAACTTCGTGCCCAAAACCAAAACAAAATCCACATCCACCCATATGGATAGCGGCTCGCGATCCGAGTAGTCACGAATTCGCCATATCCAATGGATGTAATGTGCAAGTGACACCACTGTGGAATGATGATGACGAAGTTGTCGACTTAATGGCCAAATTTAATGCGGCTTGTGAGAAAAATGCTCATATGCCTCGCCCAAAAATCATGTTGTTGAGACATACCTATGTTGCCGATAGTGAAGAAGATGCACAGTTAGGTGCCGATCAAATCAATCGTTTTTATAATTTTTTCGGTGCTTGGTTTATGAATAAAAAACCAATTTCACAGGGTTTGATAGAATCCCCAACAGAAGAAGAGATTGCCAATAATCCCATGTTTTCAGCCGCCAGCCACCGCAAAAGTAGTGTAATAGGTGAAGCCAAAGAAGTCATAGGGCGACTCAAAGCTTATGAAGCATTAGGGTATGACGAATACGCTTTTTGGATTGATTCTGGCATGACGTTTGAGCGCAAAAAAGCATCATTAGAACGTTTTATAAAAGACGTAATGCCCTCTTTCAAATCATAGTTAAATGCACTCGTTTAAGTTAGTAGGTTAAAAATGCAAAAATTCCAACAATATATCGATGGTGTTTTTAGCGATGGCTCTGAACAGTTCCCCAGTGTTGACCCCGCAAGTGGACAGCCTTGGGCTTTAATGCCAGAAGCCAAAACAGCCGATGTGAATGCGGCAGTTGAAGCGGCCAGCCGTGCATTGTATTCAGCACAGTGGTCCGGCTTGACTGCAACAGCACGTGGCAAGTTATTGTTTAAGCTGGCTAACTTGGTAGAGGCAAATGCAGTTAAATTGGCGGAGCTTGAAACCAGAGATACCGGTAAAATTATTCGCGAGACGAGTGCGCAAATTGCTTACGTTGCGGAGTTCTATCGTTACTATGCTGGGCTGGCTGATAAAATTGAAGGCAAGCATTTACCTATCGACAAACCCGATATGGAAGTATGGTTACGTCGAGAACCGATTGGCGTTGTTGCTGCAGTAGTGCCATGGAATTCGCAGCTATTTCTTTCAGCGGTCAAGTTAGGTCCAGCGCTTGCTGCCGGCTGTACTATTGTATTAAAAGCCTCTGAAGAAGGTCCGGCTCCTATGTTGGAATTTGCCCGACTGGTACATGAAGCAGGGTTTCCTGCCGGAGTGGTGAATATCCTCACTGGTTTTGTTACTGAATGTGGGGCAGTGCTGACGTCGCACCAAAAAGTAGATCATGTTGCTTTCACTGGTGGTCCTGAAACCGCTCGTCACATTGTTCGAAACTCAGCCGAAAATTTGGCATCTACCTCACTAGAATTAGGGGGGAAATCACCCTTTATTGTATTTGATGATGTTGATATTGACAGTGTTGTGAATGCACAGGTATCCGCTATTTTTGCCGCCACAGGACAAAGTTGTGTGGCGGGTTCGCGATTGATTATAAGTCGTAAAATTAAAGATGAGTTTTTAACGAAGTTAGTAGAAAAAGCCAAGGCTGTTATTATTGGCGATCCACAGGACATGGCAACTGAAATAGGGCCTCTGTGCACAGTCAAACAACGCAATCACGCACTTGAGGTCATTGAGGCATCCATAAAACAAGGTGCGAAGCTTCTGACCGGCGGTGTTGCCATTGAGGGTGATGGCTTTTATTTTCCACCCACCATTCTCGATTGCAGCGATGTACCCAATGCTGCCTGTGTCAAAACAGAGTTTTTTGGTCCTGTACTGTCAGTGGTTAGTTTTGATAGTGAAGCAGAAGCCTTACAATTAGCCAATGATACTGACTATGGTTTGGCGTCGGGTGTCTTTACGCAAAACTTAACAAGAGCACATCGTATGATTCGCGGCATCCGGGCGGGCATAGTTTGGGTCAATACCTATCGAGTTGTCAGCCCCATCGTACCTTTTGGTGGTCAAGGCATCTCTGGGTATGGTCGCGAAGGTGGACTTGACGCCGCATTGGATTACACCAAGGTGAAATCAGTTTGGTTACGTACATCAGATGATGCTATTCCTGACCCATTTGCGATGCGTTAAGTGGCATTTTTTGAAGGGAAATTGCGGATGCTTTGGGCATTAGACCACAGATTTGCCAACCAATAGTTATCACTTGGCCACGCGGCAATCGCGAAAAAATCTATCTTAGAGATGCTTTTTTGATAAATTAATATAGGCAAAGGTAATATGCGTAAACATTCACACATATCAAATATTGAAACTAGGTAAATAAAAAAGTGAAGCAACCTCAACATCAAGTATTAATAAAATTTTTCTTATTATGTTAACTTTTATTTTCTTATTTCATTTATTTAGTCTATCAATATGACCTGTTAACCGGTGGTATTGCTGCGTTAATTACTTGGAGTTTCTTTGTTCTTTGTACGCCCGTGGCTGATGCTGGTTTCTTGTTAGATTTTCCTCTCAGACTTTTGTTTGGCGTTAGAATGGTGTTATCAGAAATTGTAGTATGGGCCATCGCCATTACTATTAACATTACAGCTCTATTGTATCTTCGTGAAATTTATAAAACCACGATTCTTACTCGGTTAATGGAATCCATTCTGACTACACCTTACCCATACTGGATTATCATTTTCTTATCTGCAATAGGGACATTTTTGTCTATTCGTTTTGGTGATGAACTAATGGATGTACTGCATCATAAAGACCGAAGTTTTTTCCATCGTCATCAGTTTAAGCATGAAATAGTCTTATTAGTATTCTTTCTTGTTGTGATTTTTTCATATTATGAACTTATCTCAACCTTGGGCATCAGCCTTTAAACGCTTTAAATACGTTTTCTAATATGGACTATTGATAGAATTTTGGCACCCAACAATATTCAAAGTATTCTAGGTTGCTCTAAAATAAGGACAATAATTTGACCACTTTACGGCTTATTTGACCCTTTACTTCTTTGCCGTCAGAGTGTCGGCAAGTTCAATCGTTTGGTTGTAGAACAAACCTTTGCTTTTTAATACTGAGCACCAACTTACGATTTGGTGTTTCGCGTTACTTCTAAGCCGAGCAAAAAAAATCCATTACTAGTCAATGACTTAAATCAAACGTTGTTATTGTAGCCTTTATCAATGGCGACAATACTACTCTTGGGGAACTTGAGTATTCGTCCAACTGTAATATCCGATTATTTGCCATCTGTTAGCGAATCAAATTCTGATAGATAACCTCTGTGGTTAAGCCCAACATGGAGCTTCACTATGGTTTAAGTTAACTGAAATTTGGCTCATGGAAAAATCGACAGGCACAAATCAATAGACGAGGCGTTCAGTGAATATAGTGCATTCTTAAATCGGAAGTCATGGTTTGGAGCCGTGCTTTCACAACGGGCTAATAAACGACCAAACAAGGCTTCATATAAAGCATAAGGTTTACTTTCATTCAGCCGTGATACAAGTGAGAGCGGGAGACTTTAGCGTAGCCTAGATGGCAGAGTTGATGCGACTGTGCCAACACATTCTTGACGATATCGGGCAAGCTATATCGCTATGGTGTGTGCTAATGATTGCGCTACGAATCGTGACCAGCGCGAAGCCGTATGAAAGTATCGACCCGAATGATAATCATTAAGCGAGGCTTCAAATTCATGTTTAGGCAAGAATTGTAATATCTGAGAGAAGACCGTATTACAATATTTCATAGCCTGGCGTCCTTGTTTTTCCAATGACTTATCGTGATTTCAATGTAAAAAAATAGGGCTACTAGGTCTGTTTATTTTTCGTTAACGGCACTGCAGTGACTAATTCCGCTGAAGAGCCATAAGAATGGGCAGCCTAAACTTGTTCAAACTTTCTTATTATCGTTATTCTTGGTCAACATAAGGTTCTATCGATTCCACACTCATTAAGTATGCAGAGTGCACTTCTAATCCACTCACAACGCCTGACTCCTTGAGCAGACTGTTTGACCGACTGGTTTGAAGTGTACCGGTAATCCAAACAGGTTGATAAATATCGTTCAGTGCGGTTTCTGCTTTTAATTTACCATAAATTATTTGATTCGCTGGCGGCGGTGGGGTATGTGTGCAGGCTCCAAAATAGGGGACCAGTAAAAACTCTGAAAGTAATGTGTTGTTAAATTCTAGGGGTAGTACGAAACCTGGAATTTTAACGCGTTTACCATTTAATTCATCGTTGACAGGTGCTTCATCGAACAGCGCTTGAACAGTTTCTTCTAAGTGCAGAAGTTCATCATCAGAAAGTGCGTAGTATTGCTGATCAGTCATGTCATCTAAAACTTGGGTGGGATTCCAATTGAGAGGTGTCAAATCTTCCCATTGTATTTTCCCCAGATCAGTTTCATTAGAATCAACTGCAATAGCGCCATTCATATACAGACAGGACAGTAGAAGAATAATCAGTTGGCATTTCAACGCGTATTTTATATTTGTCATCAGTTGGTCCTGTTTTATAACCGAGTAGACATACCATCAGCCAAAGAGTTTCGATACGCTCGATAAGCGGGTATCAAACCAACAACAAAACCCGTGACTAGTAAAATTGATACCATAGCAAACTCCCTCTCATTTGGTAGGCTGACTGGTATGAATAAACCATAGTTCGCCTCAATAATTGGCTGACCTAATCCAATGGCAGAATATAAAATGGCTATCCCCAACAGTATGCCGGATATAGTTAACAGTAGGGTTTCAGCAATCAGTAGGCCCATAATATGCCAGTGGCTAGCCCCAACTGATCGTAAAATCGCCACTTCGCGCCGGCGCTCATTTAGGCCTGCGAGAGAAACTGCTAACATGCCTGTGAGCGCTGCAACAACAACGAAGATTGAAATAATCAACAATGCTTGTTCTGCTACTGACATTAAACTCCATAGTTCGTGCAATGCAATGCCTGGAAAAATGGCGAGTAGTGGTTCCTGAGAATATTCGTTGATATAGCGCTGAAGTTTAAAAGACATTATTTTACTGTCGAGCCCTATCAAAAATGCGGTGATAGATTCGGGTTGTAGGTTGGTTTCAGATAGGGTTTTGCCCGCTTTTCTTTTTTTGATTTGCCCTTGCCAGTTGACATGCATAGCCTCAATACCCTCGAGGCTAACATGAACGGTTCTGTCTACGGGGGTTCCGGTGTGCTCTAAGATACCGCTGATGATAAATGGCTTATCCTTGTGTTCGGAAAAACTGGTACTCACCGTACCGTGCGAAATAATGACTTGATCACCCACTGAATAATTCAGCGACCTTGCAACTTCTGAACCGATAACCGTATCAAAGGTATCATTGAAGGGTTTCCCAGAAGTTAGTTGGAGATTTCGTTTTTGACCATATTGGTAAAAAGAAAAATAATCTTTACTCGTACCCATAACGCGAAAGCCTCGATGTGAATCACCGAGTGATATGGGAATAGTCCATTTGACTCCTTTCTTTTGCGCGATAGCCTGGTAACTATCCCAGCTAATATTATTGGTGGCATTGCCTATTCTAAATACCGAGTAGAGCAATAGTTGTATTGAGCCGCTGCGCGCACCAACAATGAGGTCTGTTCCAGAAATAGTATTCGCAAAGCTACTTTGTGCATTCACACGAATTTTCTCAACGCCTAACAATAGCACAACACTCACAGCAATTGAGACGACAGTTAAGATAGCAGTCGAGCGCCGACTACTAAGGCTTTTCCATGCGAGTAATCGGAGGTTCATAAGTCAGCGGAGCCTTGGGTACTTATTGTCGACATTTCAACGACTCGATCAAACAGGTGCTTGTGAGTGGGGTCGTGACTGACATACAGCAATGTAGAGCCACTAGTTTTTACCTCGTCAAATAATAAATCCAAAAACGCCTGTCGTGAATCATAATCCAGAGATGATGTGGGTTCATCAGCAATAATTAGCTGAGGTTGCCCAATGAGTGCTCGAGCGGCTGCAACACGTTGTTGTTGACCGACGCTCAATTCACTGGTGTTGCGGTCAAAACCAAATTTTGATTTTGAGTATAACCGGTTGAGTAAATAAATGGCTTCGTTAGCCACTGTTCCAGAGCGTTCAATAGCATTTTGTTTTCTGATATCAGAAAACCGACAGGGCAGTGTGACATTCTCCAAAATAGACAAATACGGAATCAAGTTAAACTGTTGAAAGATAAAACCAATATGGTCTGCTCGAACTTTATCTCGTTCCACTTCTTTCAACTGAAGAAAGTCTTTACCGACCACTTCAACCGTGCCCTTCTGTGGTGTGACAATACCACCAATAATATTAAGCAAGGTCGATTTGCCTGATCCAGAGGCACCTTGAATGAATACATGCTCATGTCTGTCGATGCAAAGCTTGCCAGACTTAATGCTTGGGTTTGCTTTGGCGTGCCAACAAAACTCTACATCAACTAGTTGAACGAGTGGCGAATTTAATACAGATTGCACTTTTATTTGATTAAGTTAATGAGCGTATTATCAGAAGTTAATTCTTGTTTAATTTGACCACCAATATAGATAACTTGAGCATCGATTTCATGGATATCGGGAAATAGTGCGAATAATGGAACATTGATTGCTGTTAAATTACTGATTTGCTCGCACTGTAATTCGAATTCAACTATAAATTCAGCATGTTCAGCCTCGAGGGCCTCACTGGCTGTTTCATCATGTGCTGAATGCTCAGAAACCCAATTAGCAGAAGATCTTACCACTTTACAATTTGGTTCTCCCTGAAATTCAAAAGAGGTTTCAAAATTTGATAACTTATTTTTAGCCTCTGATATCAAAGATTTCTCTTCTTCATCATTGGGATGGTACTCAAAGCCTACAATATTAACGGCAGGTGACTCGAAGCGAAAAGCAATGACATTATTATCTATTGCAATGTCGAGATGAGCACTGCCATGCTCATGGGCAGCTAACGTTTCGCTCGCGAAAGTTTGGGATGAAGGTAGGATTACAGCTAGACTGGCAAGTAATAGTGTAATGGGTTTAATTGATTTCATGGTGACGTCACTTTAAATGTTATAACGTAACAATAGTTTATAATAGTTAACCTGTAAAGTTAAACTTGTCGTGGCTGATTGATAATACAAAAATAAAATAAGATGTGGATAAAAAGAAACGCGCAAGATCAGTGTCAAAATAAGGAGTTTTGATCTTCACTATTTCGGGAATTTAAAGTGACTTTAAATGCTTAGCTGTCGCTAATAAGCGATGTTTTGAAATGACTAAACTGACTAATTCTTTGCACAATTTCCATACCGTACGTTTTCCTTTTCGACTCGCTCTTGCTTAAATCGATGTCATTTTTAACCACTAGTTTTCTTTCAGTCAATTCTATCTGGGCCCTAGTATGGGCATAGCTATAAACGTTCATGATAATGTTATCGATCATTACAGACATTAATATAGGATCGTATTCGATTGTTGTTGGTGAGTCGATTTTGGTAGTAATATCCAACCAATTAGTTTGATCAAGGAGTTGTTTTTTCGAGGCTATCGTTTAATAAATTTGAAATGTCGACATGGCTGTTTTGATACGAGTATTTATCTCTGCCAAGTAACAGGAAAGTATTGACCAGACTGTCCATATCGAGTGTTGCATTTTCTATGCGTTCTAAATTTCTGCTCTGCCTGTCCGGTGACTGCTCAGCTAAGATTAGCCCTGCCAGGGCATTGCGTATGATGGTAATCGGAGTTCTAAACTTGTGGCTGGTGTATCAGGTAAATTGTTTCTCTCGTTCTAAAAATGAATGTAGTCGTTTCGTAGAGTGAGTAAACGTCCGACTAAGTGCACCGACTTCATCACTTCGGTCATATCTAAAAAAGGCAGCTCCCTGGGTTCATTGCCGTGTTCAATCTCTTCGGTTAGTTGAATAAATGGAATCGAAAGGTACCTACTCAAGGTCACGCCTATGATTAGGCCAATGAAGGTGATTAATACACCTATAAAAACCAGAATCAAAACTAGTTTTGATGTTTCCCGCTCCTGGATGGAGGCATCAAACTCGCTAATGACTATTTACAAAAACTGCTGGCTACCGCGTAGAGCCTTGACGCCAATATGTACTTCCCGGCCATGAAGTTCTCGTGTGCCAATGGGTTCATTAATTAACCAATCGGGTAAATCGGGAGAGGTAGAAAGTTAACTGGTGAAGACTATAGAATTGGATAACTTGGCTTGGTCCGGATTGATACGGTATTGGTCGATATAATATTGCGCTTCCTAATTGACGCGTTGGTTCAAAATTTCATCTTCGGTATATTTCACTGCTTTGAACACCAGTACCTTAAAGGACACTAATGGTGAAGGTAATGAAGATGAAGGCGCCGGTTAAATGATTTTGTAATGATTTGTTATATTTTAAGGCGAAATCTCTTTCCGTGAATTGTTTTTATTAATTTTTTTCAAACGGTTTATCAGCTAGATTTCGTAATCGGTAGATGTGTGTTTGAAGGGAATCACTTTGTGGTAAATTATTTCTCCATATCACTGTATCGAGAGCCTCTCTCGATAAAGTTTCGGGAATTTTTTGTGCGAGTAATTTAATAATCTGGAACTGCGTTTCATGCAACGCAATTACAAAGACCTGCCGGGTAAAGGTTTTTCTCGAATGATTAATATTAAGTTCCCCCAGTAACTGTGATCCTATTTTACGGCGCGGTCCTCGAGCATTGAGACAGTTTAGTCGGTAAAACAATTCTTCCGGTGCGAAGGGTTTGACCCGATAATCATCGCAACCGGTTTCAAAGGCGGTAATTTTATCTTCTATGGTATCCCTTGCAGTGAGAAACAATATAGGCGTAGATATTTGAAACGTCTGCCTGGTTTGAGGGCAAACCTCTAACCCATCAATACCTAGTATCGCAATATACAAGATTAGCAAGTCGAATTGATTGTGACTTACGATTTCAAGACAGGCCCTTCCAGAGTAAGCGTAATCTACGCAGCAGCCTAAGGCTTAAAAATATTCTCCAAGAGAGGCGGCTAACGCTAGATTGTCTTCGAGTAGAAATAGCTTCAACTGCGTCGGTCTACAGGTGATATTTGGTTCACGAATGGGTCGCTATAATAGACGATTTAAACTCGTTGGTGCTTTTGATTAAATGAAGAAGTCCAATTTTAACTG
The DNA here is from genome assembly GCA_047629275.1 of Gammaproteobacteria bacterium. Lineage (GTDB taxonomy): Bacteria > Pseudomonadota > Gammaproteobacteria. Next base: position 14,478 of record JBLHWR010000014.1, on the reverse strand, counting down.
GATACTGCCAGTTGTTCGTTTTTATTGGTTTTTCTAATTTTTCTTTCGTTATCTCGAATATTGATGGTTGTCTGGCAGTTTGACAGAGTCTCTGAAACAGGGGGCTATGGTTTGTCCTTATTAGCGGTATTACTGGTCGTGCCGTTTGTTATGCTTCCAATACTCAGCATTCACCAAAGAAACCTGAACACAGCACTTAGGGTTCTCAAGTCCTATTAGCTCATGCTGAGCGCTGTAATGGTATTTTTAGAGCTGGCAACACCAAATTTTATCCAGCAATTTGATTTCAGGCCGAATATCTTATTTTTAGAATATTTAAAATATCCAAAGGAAATTCTAACCATGCCAGTGAAGGAATACCCTTTTCAGTTATGCTTTCTTTGACGCTGATAGGCTTCGCACTCTAGGGCATAAACAAACTTTTGACGCAAGCCACAAAAGATATACAACCTAGTATCATCTGGAGTGTGCCGTTACTATCTTTCTTATAACAATATGTCACAGACGACTTTACATTTGCCTAAGTCGAAGTTAATGGATGGTTTGAATAAACCCAAGAATTTGGTGATTATCCTTGAAGAAAGTCTGGGTGCTAATTATGTCGGTAAGTTATGCGGGTAAAACATTACACCGAATTTGGATGCGTTAGCCCAAAGGGTATTTGGTTTAATCAGCTCTAGGTAACTGGCACGCCTAAGGTGCGGGTTACAGGGGCAGTGATTGGAGGATTTTTAACAACATCCGTCCATAGTATTGTTAAACTAGCTGTGAGCCAGCATGGTATTTTTATAACCGCCCAATTGCTATTAAAACAACAATTTTAACATTGTTCATTTATGGTGACGAAGCGGATTTCGATAATAGGAAGCTTTTTTCGCACAGAATCGATTTAACCATATCATTGATGAAAATGATTATGACAACCCAGACTTCTATGGTTCTTGGGCGTGTCTGATCAGGATTTATTTAATAAAGTGCAGGACACTTTTAGTCAACTTCATAACAGCAAGAAACCCTTTTTTAGTCTAGCGTTTACTTCGAGTAATCACAGTCCTTTTGGCCTCCCTGTGAATTGTATTGAGCTGGCTGAGCAACCTAGAGCAACCGTCAAGAATGTAGTGAAATATGTTGACTTTGCATTGGGCGAGTATATCGCAAAAACAAAAAATCTGATTATTGGGAAAATACTGTATTTCTAATTATTGCCGATCATAGTGATCGAGTATTCGGCAGCAACTTGGTGCTGATAAAACAGTTTCGCATGCCGGGGTTGATTCTTGGAAAGGCATTGCACTAAAAGAAGTGAACCAAATCGTTAGTCAAATCGATATTCTGTCCACACTTTTATCCTTGGTATTTTTATTCAATAATAAAAAGCATAAAGTGTTGGCATGAGTCTTGGTTGGGTGATGGGCTTATACTAGATGGTAATTGCAGAACATTTTTTGGGCTACACAGTTGTTACCATGCTTTTGTCTTGGTTTATTGCATTGGTAATAGCTAAAGCTGTGACAACTTATTCTAAGAAGCGAAAATTGTCTAAAGCATCAGTGCAGGTTTAAATGTTGATTTTTTTAGGCCCAGAATGCAGCAACTTGGTGACATAAAAGAAATAACTTTCCAGTTAAATATAACCAGGTGAGAATACATTCTATGTCCAGAAAAAAATAGCGACACTATTCTTTCTAACTGCAATTATTATGCTGTTTTTTGCCTGTTTGACCCTTTGGTCTTTCAAAAGGCTGAGGTTATAACGATTTTCGATATTCATCACCCTTTAGATCGTCATCTGCTAATGCCGCTAGTAGCAAACGCTTATAAAACAGTTCATTACTTCAGAGATTTTCTGTCGTTGGCTTGAATCATGGTGATGAAAATGCACCTATTAATGGAGAACGAATACGCAATATTTTAGGTGATATTCCAACTTTATTTATCACCTTCCAGACAATAAAGCATGACTAAAAGAACTGTCATCCGAGGGTCAAATTAAAGTGTTACTGTCACGTGATTAGCGCCTAAATTTGTTTGGAATTACACGCTGCAATAAATAAACCTTTGTTGATGAATTCACGTTGAAAAAAATTATCCTGCCTTTTTTGAAGGGGTATAAATTATTGTACAAATAAAATGTACCGTTGAGTGCTTATACTGAAAAGCTATCAGCGGTACATAGAAGACTTTTTAGTTTTTAACCGGTATTCCTCAGTCCTGCAGCAATGGCATTGATCGAACTCAACAATGCACCCTGCCATTCTAGTCTTTGCTCTTCTGATGTTGATTCGTCACGGTATTTTTTGAGCAAATTGATCTGTAAGTATCCAAGTGGATCCAGATAAGGATCACGACGAGTTAACGACAACATGAGCACTTGGTCATTAGAGAGCAGTTGTTTTATGTTGGCAATGTTTAAACATTGTTCAACGGTCTGCTTATGTTCTTTTTGAACCTTACCAAATACAGTTTTCCCGAGAGTTTTGTCTTGGCACAGTTTGCTGTATTCGAGCGCAGTGCGCATATCACATTTGAATAGTGACATTTGTAAATTACTTATCATGGCAGCAAAAAATGGCCATTGTTGGTTCATTTCTCGAAGCAGCTTTATCTTTTTTGGGTTTTGTGCCAACCATTGCGACATCGCGTAGCCAACGCCATACCAAGCGGGCATCATGTGACGGGACATGCTCCAGCCAAATACCCAAGGGATGGCCCGCACTGAGGACTTAGACATATCACCTTTTCTTCTATGTGATGGTCTTGACCCTATGTTCATCAAGCCAATTTCACTAACTGGAGTCGCCTCATAAAAATATTCGAAAAAGCCTTCGGTCTTATCAGTTAATTCTCGATACGAGAGTTCAGATAAATCAGATAGCTCTTGCATGATAGGCAGATATTCGTCGTAGCTAGTTTTGTCTTCTCGCACAATACCTAGGCTTGCTTTCATCAAACCAGTAATGCCCATTGCCAGTTCGTAATGCGCCGTTTCAACATTACCGTATTTGTGCGACAGCACTTCGCCTTGTTCTGTAAACTTAATCTTACCCAGTACTGTTTTTGGTGGTTGCGACATGATAGCTTCATGGGTTGGTCCACCACCACGTGTAATAGTGCCACCACGACCGTGGAACATACGACATTGCACACCGTGACGTTGGGTGATTTCGACTACTTTTTGTTGCGCCTGATAAAGCCCCCATGACGCCGAAACAATGCCCCCATCTTTACAAGAGTCAGAATAACCGAGCATGACTTCCTGCATATTGTTGGACTTGGCGAGCAAGCTTCTATAAGTCGGATTTTGCAATAACGTGTCGAGCACAATATCGATATGGGCCAGATCGTTGATTGTCTCGAATAGTGGTGATATCTCTATATCACAAAAATATGCCTGATCTTTTTTACCCGCAAGACCAACCAGATAGGCCAGGTACATGACTTCCATAATATGGCTAGCTTCATGAGTCATTGATATGACATAACTACCGATGCAGCGTGCGCTGATTTCATTGCGCATTTCATAAATGGTTTGGAATAGATCAAAGGTTTTTTGATTATCTTCGGTTAACTTTTCGATGTCGAAATCTGGGCGCCTGCCGGATTCGATTTGGTCGCTCAGGAACTGAATTCGTTGGGCTTCGTCTAGGTTTTCATAGTCACCAATACTACTTTGCGACACGATCTCCGTGACAACATTGGTGTGCAGCGTCGATTCTTGGCGAAGGTCAAGTGCGACCATGTGGAAGCCAAATGTTTCGGCAATTCGTATAACGTCTTTTAGATGGCCGTTGGCAGCTGAGTATTCGCCATGACTGATTAGTGAGTCGCGAATCAGGTACAGATCACTGAGGAATTCTTTTTCGCTTGAATAGGCATGTTCGCTTCTTGGGGTATCGGCATTACGAAGCTGGTTTCGGATAACGGCAAGATTTTTCTTTAACCGATAATGCATGTGGTAAAGCTTGCGCCGATAGACTTCGTCTTCGAATTGGTCGCGCTTATCATCAAAAGCTTTCGCTCCCATTTTTTGATCTAGGCGCAAACTAGCCATAAATTCATCGCTTGGCGTGAACCACTTGGTCGACATGGTGAGCACTTGTGTCAGTTTATAGATAGCGCTGACATGTTCGGTGAGGATCTCCTCGGCATGCATACGCAAAGCCATGCGAGTAATGTCCGATGTTACAAAGGGATTGCCGTCTCGGTCACCACCAATCCACGAACCGAAGTTAATGAAACTGGGTACTTTGACAATAGGGTTGCCGATAGTATCTTCACCATAGGTTCGAATAACCGCTCTTTCTAGGTGGCGATAGTCGATCTTAACGGCTTCAAATAAGCTGCGTTGAAAATAATGTAGTCCTAGTTTGATTTCGTCGGATACGGTAGGTTTGGTACCACGGACTTCGTTGGTTAACCACAAAACTTCGATCTGTGTTTGTAAATCGTCAACTAGATCGTCACGTTCGAATTGGGTTAATCTCGGATCCGTCAACTGATCGATAATGGTGAAGAACGTGCGTTGCAATTGCATCACCGTTCGACGCTTTGATTCGGTTGGGTGTGCGGTAAATACGGGTGTATAGGACAAATTGTCGAAAAGAGTTTGCAATTCTTCAACCGTAATGTCCTGATCTTGGAATTCTTGCATGGTATGGAAAAATGAACCTGTCCAGGCAGCATGACCTTCTTTTTGAACCGAGCTTCGTCGTTGACGGTGGAGGAAGTCTTCCTCAGCAATATTGACTAAGTTGAAGTATATAGTGAAAGCTCGAGTGACCTGATTAACAACGTAGGGGTCGAGACCCTCAATTAGTTTCATCAGAGCATGTCGCTGTGGTTCACTATTGCGTCGACGTAGCTGAATAAATCCAGTGCGGAGCGATTCAACGGCATGAAAAACTTCAGGGCCTTCGTGTTTAAGTAACACGTTACCGACTAACTTACCTAAGAGTTTTACCCGCGAGCGTAGTTCTTTGTCTGACTTTGCATGAAAGCTTATTGCCTGAGTTCTCATAGGACTTTCCATAGTAACAGACTTATTATTATAACAAGTTTAAATTTGTCAGTTGTCAAAAAACCGATTTTTTCGATGGCTCTGACGACACGCCTTCATGCAATAATTGAGGTCTTAAAAAAGCTCTGATGACGGATACTGATCTTAATGATGCGATTATAGGAGCTTCTTCGATCAAGTGTGACATTGCTAGCCTATTGCAGGTCATTCGTACTTTACTAGGGACCTATTGACTGACATAACCTTTTTATGAATCAGGGAAAGACAAACTTACTATTCATAAATATACTCTAATAAATTAATTAGTTTTTTTTATAATCACACTATTAAACTGAAAATGCCTGAATCAATATTAATAACTGACGAATTACAAATGCGTCACCTTGGTGCCCAGCTCATCGCTGCCTGTAGTTCTGGAGGAGTGATTGCGTTGCATGGTGAACTTGGTACGGGAAAAACAACGATGGTTCGGGGAGCATTGCAATTCCTTGGTGTTAGTTCTGGCGTGCGAAGTCCTACCTACACCCTAGTTGAGTATTATGAATTTAAGCCTTTGTCGATAGCGCATTTCGATTTATACCGCTTATCAGATGGTGAAGAACTGGAATATTTGGGTTATCGAGACTATTTAACAGCCGATACGCTTTGCCTCATCGAATGGCCAGAGAGAGCCGATGGCTACTTGAGTGATATTGGGTTGAACTTATATTTGGCATATGATGAGTGTGGAAGAAGGCTTAAGATTGAACCATGCAACGAGTGGGGACGTGCAATTGTCGCAGGGTTAAACCTTTAACTTTTTTTGAGGAAGGTCCAGTATCTACTTAATAAATATACAAATATTGTTAATTTATCGGTTGATTTATTGTGTGTTTTTGACTATAAATAGTATCTTAGCCCTAAATTTAAAGAATACTCTTCAAGAATCTTATGGATCCACTCGCAATAGCAAGACGATTATTCCTCAAACGCCTAGCTCGTTTCGGCGCTTCGGCTGCGCTTCTGACGAGTGGTGGTCAAGTCCTCGCCGGCACTAAAGCGGCACTAAACGGCATTCGTATTTCACAACCATCTGAAGAACACACTCGCATTGTGTTTGATTTGTCATCGGACGTTAGGTACAAACTTTTCAGCTTGAGTAATCCGCCTCGCGTTGTAGTTGATCTAAAAAGCACACACGAAAGTGACGCATTATCTGTTTCGAATAAAAAAACGAATTTAATGCTTAATTTGCGCTCAGCAAATAAAAGTTCAGGTGATCTAAGAGTTGTTTTTGACTTAAAAAGCAAAGTGGAGCCGACTAGCTTTTCGTTACAACCGGATGGGAAGTCAGGCCATCGTCTGGTTGTTGATTTGCATGGCAAAACTTTAAATCCACAACCGATCAAAACCAGCCAGCAGCAAGAAAACAAGGTTAAAAAAGAGTACCTCATCGCAGTCGATGCAGGCCATGGTGGGCGTGATCCTGGAGCAGTGGGTAGAAAGGGTACCCGTGAAAAAGATATTACACTTGCCGTTGCCAAGAAAATTAGAGTATTAATTAACCGCACACCTGGTTATAAAGCAATATTGACTCGTGATAGCGACCGATATATTGCGCTACGCAACCGAGTAAAAGTTGCGCGCGATAATCAAGCGGATTTGTTTTTGTCGATACATGCGAACTCATTTAGAAGTTCAAAGGTTGAAGGCGGTTCGGTTTATGCCTTGTCACTTAGGGGCGCAAGCTCAGAAGAAGCTAAGTTGGTTGCTGAAAAAGAAAACGCATCGGACTTGTTTGGTCGTATTAGTCTTGATGACAAGGACGATATGCTCGCCTCTGTTTTGCTCAATTTATCCCAGACTGCTGCCATTCAAGACAGCCTAGAACTTGGCTCGTTGGTTTTGAAGCAAATGGGTAAAGTAGCTAAACTCAATAATAATAAAGTACAGCAAGCGGGTTTTGCCGTATTAAAAGCTCCAGATATGTCGTCCATTCTGATCGAAACTGCTTTCCTATCAAACCCGAAAGAAGAGCGTAAACTGAGATCCAGTAAGCATCAACAAAAACTTGCTACCGCTATTTTTTCAGGTATCAAAGTACATTTGAAAAATCGCCAAGTTTAATTCATAGCCTGTCAGTCGAAAGGACTTAAGGTAATTCATGTTTGTTAGTAGTGTAGTTAACCTTAAGGCTTTTCTACAGCCAATAACTCCATCGTTATTCAATGATTTAAACTTTATTAATTAATGAGTATTAAAAAAATCAATTAAGACGGCCTGATATTCTTCTGATTCCTCTATGTTGCCATGAGTTACATTCTTCACCATTTGAAATTTAACCTCTGAATTAATCAACTCATTGAGCAGTTTTTTGGTGTGTATGTTGGGTACAACAGAGTCTAATTCTGCCGCTACAACCAGTGTTGGCGAAGTAATCGACTTAGCATAATTAATTGATTCAAATTTATCTCGAACCAGATAGCGAGTTGGAAAAAATGGATAATGTGATTGGGCCACTTCAGCAATACTGTCATAGGGAGTCAGCAAAACTAATTTTTCGATTTGCCGTTTAGCGCTCAAGTAAACGGCAACGCCACTGCCTAGACTTCGACCTATGGCGGATATTGATGTGTGTTTTGGTTTAATTTGGTCATATATAAAAAGGGCATCTGAAAATAAACCTGTTTCAGTTGGCTTGCTTTCACTCTTTCCATAACCACGGTAATCGACCAAATAAACACTATATTCTTGCAATTCAGCTTCAAATAAGTCGATATTGTTAGTAATTTGTTCGGCATTACCGCCAAAATAAATAATAGCCTGATGCTTGCCTGGATTGAGTACCCATCCATGCAGGTCGATCTCATTGTTTTTGAAGGTGATAGTTTGCTGATCAATACCACTAGCATCATCAACATCTGGAAATAATAAGGTCCGTTGAAAAACGTAGAGTAAAGACATCGCCAGCAAATAAATAACAGCGAGTATGGCAATGATGGAAAGTAATAATTTCATATAATCCGACCTGCAGATCCTAAGGTTGGTGCTCGGTAAGCTTCATAAACGGAGTGATGTTTATCATTTAATTAGCTTGAAGATATTATTATTTAGATTACGACCAGTGGCAATGACCTAAATGCCTAGGTCTGGCTCGCTAGCTCAAACTTTTCTAGCAAATAATCGAGCAATTGGTTCATCGATTGATTGAGTAATATTGCATTTTTATTAATCAAATGTTGCAACATTTCTTCGTGTAGGCTGATAATGTCACTTCGCTCTCTGACGACTGTGACAATCATATTGGTAACGGGAATCAATGCTTCAATAACGGTATACATAACAAATCTCACCATACCATTCCCTGCAGCATCCACTAGCGCTCTGTGAAAAGCAACATCTGCCTGGCAAAAGGCTTCATCACTAATTTCAGGATTCCTCTGTCGTTCGAGCGCAATTTTGATATCTGCAATATGCACTTCTGTCGCATTCTTTACGGCATGTTCCAGGCAGCCACCTTGAAGGATTCGCCGAGCATCGATTATTTCAACAATATCAAGTGCACCCATACCGACTAACAATGTTGCAGCACCGCTGAGTGAACCTGCAAGCTCTTCATAACTAGGCTGGATTACAAAATTGCCGCCAGTAGGACCTCGGCGTGCACGCACTAAGTTTTGCGCTGCAAGCCTTTTTAGGGCTTCTCGGACACTAGGGCGCGATACACCATAACGCTGGGCGAGTTCATCCTCAGTTGGCAGACGGTCGCCAATTTTGAATTGCCCGCTAACTATCGCTTCACGCAATTGTTCTGCGATTTGTTTAGAAATACTTGATTTTATAATTGGACTAGTTTGCACGTTAAAGCTCATTAATACTGTAATTTCGATTATACCGGATATCAACTTAATTGCGTTGACATCTATTTGTCTTACAAATAGTATAATTGCACAAACTAGAGGGATTCACCATGAGCAAATCTTTACTGGGCGACCAAAATTTTCAGGGTTACCAAATAAACAAAACTGAAACAGGCCAAACTTGTGAGTTAAAACAATTGAGTACGGATGACCTGATGGAAGGTGATGTGACAATTAAGGTTGAGTTTTCGACCTTAAATTATAAAGATGGTCTTGCATTAACAGGTAAGTCACCCGTTGTGCGAAAGTTTCCATTGACACCAGGCATCGATTTTTCTGGCACAGTTATTAGCTCTGAACATACTGCATTTGAAGCTGGAGACAAAGTTGTGTTAAACGGTTTTGGTGTTGGTGAAGTTCATTCTGGTGGCTATGCTCAGATGGCACGAGTCAGCGGTGACTGGTTGGTTAAGTTGCCAAGCAAAATCGATACTCGCCAGGCAATGGCAGTCGGTACAGCGGGTTATACCGCAATGCTTTGTGTCATGGCGCTCGAACAACATGGTATTAAACCTGCGGATGGTAATATTCTAGTTACTGGTGCTTCTGGTGGTGTGGGGAGTGTTGCTGTCGCAATTTTAAGTCAGTTAGGCTACTCAGTTGTGGCAACAACTGGACGCATGGCGGAAAAAGATTACTTGCTGTCTTTAGGCGCATCAGAAGTCATTGAGCGTCAAGGATTTTCAGAAAAAGCGAGGGCTTTATATAAAGAGCTATGGGCTGGCGCAATTGATGTGGCCGGTGGCAATACACTCGCAAATGTATTGAGCCAAATGAAATATGGTTCAGCTGTTGCAGCTTGTGGCTTAGCCGAGTCAATGAGTTTACCTGCTTCTGTCGCGCCGTTTATTTTGCGTGGCATCACCTTGTACGGCGTCGATTCTGTAATGGCCTCAATCGAAAAACGTCAACTTGCTTGGAGCAGGCTAGAGCAAGACTTAGATATGGAGTTGCTCGAACGTTTATCATTCGACTTAGACTTTAATGACCTACCCCAAGCTGCCAGTGACATACTAGATGGCAAAATCCGGGGCAGGGCTATAGTTAAAATACCCGAGTAAAGAGGACTTAATTCAGTTCAACCGAATCACCAACTTTAAGTGACCCTGCTTTAATTACTTTGCAACAAACTCCGCCGCGCCAGTCTGGCATTAGGGCTGATTTCAGCCCTTGATGTTGCTCGTCCATGCGGATGCAGGGGTCGGTTTCTTGGGTTATTTCCAGCTCAATATCGCCAACACGAAGTGTTTTACCCACATCGGCCTGACTAAAGGTTAGTTCATCAACCAATAGGTTCGCTCGCCTTGTTGTCCAAGGTAAGTCGGCATCCATCTCTTTACAAACTTGTTGCCAGTCAACGGTACTTAAAACCGTTACCTGGCGTTTTTTTGATGACCCACGAAAATCTTGTTCGACGCCTTTAGCCAAACTTACATTCGCCTGATTGCAGGTTTGCATTGACGCTTTAGAGGTCGTCCTAAAAGCAATATCGATTAAAGTGCTCATAATGAATTTATCTTCTCTTGGGTACTCTATTTTTTAATTAATAATGGTATAGCAAGGTGAATAAAAAGTGCCGGGTATTTTCATTCTTTCCTGTTCAACAAATGATCGTAATAACTTGTCGAGTGACTGCATGATTTTAGCATCACCACTAATTTCGAAGAGGCCATTTTTTTCTATCGCACGAATGCCTTCTTCTTTTACATTACCTGCAACAATAGCTGAAAAAGCCCGGCGTAAATTTGCCGCAAGTTGATGTTTTGGTTGGTCCTTGTCTAGTTTTAACTGAGCAACATTTTCATGGGTTGGAATAAATGGTTGTTGAAATTCAGGGGCAATCTTGAGGATCCAATTGAAGTAAAAAGCATCATTATTTTCACATCTGAAAGTACGTACGATTTCGATGCCTGCTTTCATTTCTTGCGCCACCTTTACCGGATCGTTGATAATAACTTGATATAAGTTTTGCGCTTCGCTACCGAGCGTTAGCTTGATAAATTGATCTATCTGTTCAAAATAATCACGAGATGATTCTGGTCCAGTCAATATCAATGGGAAGGGAACACGGGCATTTTCTGGATTCAACAGAATACCCAAAATATATAAAATTTCTTCAGCTGTTCCAACACCACCGGGAAATACAACAATGCCATGTCCGGCACGAACAAAACTTTCAAGTCTTTTTTCAATGTCTGGCAGAATGACCAGCTCCTTAACAATTGGGTTCGGTGATTCGGCTGCAATAATACCGGGTTCTGTCATACCAATATAACGCCCACCATAGATGCGCTGTTTACTATGGCCAATAGCTGCGCCCTTCATTGGGCCTTTCATCGCACCTGGGCCACAACCGGTGCAAATATCGAGCGCCCGTAATCCAAGTTCATAACCCACTTTCTTTGTGTAGTCATATTCTTCGCGTTTTATTGAATGACCACCCCAACAAACAACGAGATTAGGCTCTGTTTCGGGGCGCAAAATATTTGCATTACGTAAGATATGGAAAACCGCATTGGTAATGCCTTCAGACGTATTCATATCAAAATTTTGATTGGTAATTATTTGATTTCTGACATAAACAATATCACGCAATACCGAAAATAATTGCTCCTGAATACCCGTTATTACATGCCCATCGACAAAGGCACTATTGGGTGCATTTTCGAATTCAAGCTTAATACCGCGCTCCTGTGGTATAACGCGAATATCAAAATCATGATGCTCTTCGAGTACCTGTTTTGTATCATCGACAATACTGCCAACATTTAGCACTGCCAGAGAACAGCGTCGAAACGTATTATAACTGCTATTAAGTTCGCTACTTTGTTTGAGCTCGTTCACTTCCAAATGTGATAGAATTTCAAGTTGGCCACGAGGCGTGATGCGTGTAGTTTCCGTATTTTTGCTCATAGAGTTATAATTGCTTCTAGTATTGAAAGTTTTGTAAAATGCAGTATGCATTATAGGCACAGGGATATGATACATGAGTGATGAACTATTCGAAGTTGCTTTTTCTGGGCAAGTAAGTGATATCGCAGAATTAGATAATGTGAAGGCCAGAGTGGGGAAAATATTTAATACTGACGCAGCTAAGGTTGTTCAACTATTTTCAGGTAAGCGCGTTGTAATTAAGAAAAATATTGATCGATTAACCGCCGAGAAATATCAACATGCATTGACTAAAGCTGGTGCAATCGCCGAAGTTAAGCTGATGGTTGTTGAGGGTTTTGTGGACACTGCTACTCAACCTGTTATGACTAAGGTTGCTCTGCAGCCGAATCAGCATACGACGCTTAAAATAGATCAATCAAGCGCCTTATCTCCAGAAGAAGCTGACCTTCTCCCTCCTCAGATTAATCCACTGGGCATTACGGGTGATCAAATTCCAGATTTAATCGCTACCATTGCGCCATTAGGCAGCGCAATGCAAAGCCCATCCGCAGCCGTCATAGCGCCTCGTTATGACCTGTCGGGATTAGATGTCGCTCCGGTTGGCAGTCAGATTGGTTCGACCAAAAAAGGAGTTGATTTACCTTTACCTGACACGAGTAGTTTATCGCTGGTTAATTAAGCCGAGCCTAAAAAGCAAACTTCAAAACCAAGGTCAAGAAGAGCAGGTATACTGCCACCAACTATACAAGATATTATGCAATCAAATTATTATCACTAGTTAACAGTGATCTTTTGGAATCGTTATGAAATTATTAGTACGGAATTTAGCTCGTTCAACCACTGTGAAGGAATTAACCGATTTGTTTCAGGCATTTGGCAAAGTTCAATCCTGTAATCTAGTAATGGATGAGGTTAGTGGTGTCTCTAAAGGCTTTGGCTTTGTCGAAATGCCAAAAGCAGGGGAAGCCAAAATTGCTTTGAAAAACCTTAATAACAAAACGGTTGGCAGTAATAAAATACGAGTTAAAAAAGCCGAAGAGAAAAATGCTGAATAAAAAAATTCCTACTCAACTTTAGTTAAAGGTGTCGAAAAGCGCGGGAATTTTCATTGTGTCGACTGGCTCTGCAGATTTTTGATGGACTATTTAGCGAGTAACTAATTACTCAAGAATTAATTCTCAGTTCTTTCTTTTATCCAGTCGTGGAAGCTTTTGACGTGATACTCTTCTGGCATTAATACACCCTGCTTAAAAGGACGAGTATGCAAGCCTTGCTGATTCAGCTCTGAGGCTGCCGCATCTTGCATCATTACCAAAATAGAGAAATCAACCACATCTTTAAGGTCAAAGTCTGGCTGTGCTAGAGTTTCTGGTTGAAACAGCCATTCGACTTCGATCGCAGTCTGTTCTGGCCCCAGTGGCAGGATTCGCACGCTTCGCATATAATCTGCATGGCAGCCAATAAATACAGATGGCAGACTGGTGAAATAACTCTGTCCTCGCTCAATTTCCTGCTGGGTTAAATTGGGAAAGATGGGGCCACAGGTCTGTCCACTAGTTGTCCAGCTGTGCGCATTGGCCCGTAAGCCTCCAGCGTATTTCGGGTCATCATTATCACTGTGCAATTGCCAGTCAGGCGCATCACGGACACCAGAAATGCGTCTACCGTAAAGAGGAACCAGCTTACTTAACTCTGGATGCACATTGGGGCAATGTAGGCATTCGTTAAAGTTTTCCCAAAAAACCTTCCAGTTGCATTGCATCACTTTGCCCCAGCGATGTCCTACCACCAGTGACTCCATCGGCCAGTTATTGATTTTGTCGCTGCCACGGTCAAAGCTTGAGGTCAATTCGGGTGGGTCGTCCGCCAAAGATACAAAAATCCCTCCGCGCCATTCCTGTACGGCAACAGAGTGGAGTGGATAATCAGATTTTTCAAAGTCGATGGGCTCACGCATCGAGCTCGTCGCCTTAAGTTGGCCGTCAAGAGAGTAGGCCCACTGATGATAGGGGCAGACCAACAATTTGCTTCGCAGCCGGCCTTCATCCTGCTGACATAAAATTGATCCTCGATGGCGGCAGCTATTGTAATACCCACGCAATACACCCAGATCATCCCTCAGCAGCACAATTTCCTGTGTTCCAATTCGAAAGCGTCGAAACGCCCGAGGTTCAGAGAGAGTACTTCCGTGACAAAGGTACAACCAGCTGGCATAAAAAATACGCTCAAGTTCGTGTTGATACCAGTCAGTTGATACATACCAGTCAGCTGGCAGAGATGGCACTGAAACACTTAGCCCATCAAAGTCCTCGTTTCCACTTAACTGATGTGATCTGTTATTGTTCGATTTTTTATTCATGGCTCCCCCACACTTCATTATGACTAAATTTACTCACAAAGCCTAGTTTAGGCAACTGCTACTGGTAGCGATATTCAGCCAAAGTAGAGAGCTCTGGAAATCCTTCCTTGTTTATACTATTGCTATATTTTTTCATTACTTTTAGTTGCTTGTAATAAACGGCAAACAAGCATTGTGAATTGAGTGTTCAGTATTTAAGTCAACAACAGAAAAATAAACAGTTAGATTAGATTCTTGAATTAATATCATTAGATATGATTTTTATAATTAAAATTAATCAACTTTTTATTACAACAACCTAATGCTCG
>JBLHWR010000013.1:0-26920 GCA_047629275.1 Gammaproteobacteria bacterium | reverse complement strand
ACAGCTAAAGCTTGAAAAAATCTTACGAGAATCAATACTGACTCCGATTAAAATATAAGTATCCGTCCCCCTGTTTTAAATGCTATTAAACTAACAAAATCCTTAGCTTCTTCGGATTAATGCTCTACCAGATAAGTCATTTAATCAATTTACACAGAGTTCACTTTTGTAGTTATATCTGCTTGAGTCTTATGGCTATTATTAAGCAGTTCTTATGGGTGACTTAAAGAATGCTAAAACGTATCAGGGCTTACTCTTGTCATTGCGTTTTACCAGAGCAAAGACAGCTTATTATTAATTACGATAAGAGGGATCTTTGCGATCAAGATGACCTTTTAACTGCTCGAAATGTGCAAAGGCTGCACCGCGGAAATCGTCCCAACTTTGAGCCGTTGCCAAGGCTAATTCATGAGACAGGACATTGAGTTCTTGTCCCGTTGAATATGCCAGAACCATAGTTTTGCAAGCTTTTTCCAAGTAGTACAGATCTTCAAAAGCTTCCGATACCGTTTCTCCTGTCACGGTAACACCATGATTGCCCATCATCAGCAACTTTTTACCCGCAAAGGTATCTAGAATACGCTTGCCTTCTTCGTCACTGGTGGCAATGCCTCCAAAATTGGTGTCATAAGCAATACGTTGATAAAACCGCGCTGTGTTATTGTCGATCGGTAATATATGGGGATTTTTAAGGGTTGAAAGCGCTGTCGCATAAGTTGAATGCAGATGCAGGATGACCTTTGCTTCCTTCAGCGCCAAATGCACATTGCCATGGATTCTCCAAGCCGATGTGTCTGGTGCTTGGTCACTATTCATAACACTGTCATCGTCACTGTCGAGTAACTGTAAATTACTCGCAGTCACATTGGCAAAATGCATCCAGCGCCGATTCATAAGAAACTGTTTGCCATCTGCAGAGACGGCGGCGCTTAAATGGTTGGCAACCGATTCATGCATATCCATCTCATGAATTAGACGGAAAGCTGCGGCTAGGTCTATTCGAAGTTCTGTTTCAGATGCCATGGCAGCTATCTTCAGCTCGCCTCAGACATCATTAGATCATCCGGCCGATCCCAATCTGCAGTGAGGTCCTTGACCGGGTGTAGCGCACGTAGCACTCTGTAAGTACTGCGCAATTCGCCACGATCAACATAACAACCACGCAGGTGACGGGCGCCACTTCCGTCCAAAAATGAGGCACGGCCATGTGCAATGCGGTGATTATCGAAGACGATACACTCACCTGCGTTAAGACGAAAAGTTATTAAATAGTTAGGATCTTGTAACATCTGGCCAAACTTACGAAAAGCAGGATAAAATAAATCCATTTCACGCTGGGGAAAATCGAAGACGTCGGCTAAATGCTGACTGAAGTTGATACCACTAACTTCGCCATTATTAGGATCTAACTCAATAATAGGCTGCTTGGCACGTACATCCTGATGTTTGGTGGTGTAGCGAAAAGGCACATTGTATTGCGTGAGGATATTGAAATACGCTGGAAACTTTTCTTTCAAGGCGTTAGCAACTGCAGTAGCATCAACAAAAAGACTTTGGCCGCCCTGTGCGTCATTGATGCGGCAGTGGAGGAACTGAATGCCAGGAGCAAGTTCTTCTGCTGGTAAGTCGGTATGAAGTTCCAGTGCCTTAGCGGTATAGGCTAGATTTTCAGGATTAGACTTAGAGAACACATCGAAAGCGTACCCAGAAAAGGACGGACGCACCAAGCCAAACTTTTCACACAAAAACTGCAATGCCTCTTCAGAATCTGGCATCCCTTTTATCAGAGCAATGCCATCATCTAATATTGCTTCCGCCCAATCGGCAACGCTGCAGGGAGATGTCATTACCTGAGTATAGCTAAAGCAAGCCATGTTTTGATAATGATCGCTATGCCAAGATTTACGCGAGCGAACAGCTAAGTCACCGTGATTTTTTCCTTGGTGCCAACGCTGTAGCCACTCAAGCGCATAGCGGCTTTGGTGTCCATCGGACCATAAAACTTCCAAAAATTCACCTTCTAGATGGGCACTATCAGGGGATAAATCATCTGGTTCTGCGAGTATATCAAAGGTGCGCTCCTGAGTGCTGCCTTCCCAAGAGGTATTGCAGTTATCCCGCAGCCAAAAGTAATTGAAGTAGACGGCTTCACCTTGGATATAAAAATCTAGGCCCTTATCCTGTAATTCAATGTTAAGCACGCTTTTATCTCATCTATATAATATCACCGTGATTATATAAAAAATAAAAGTATGGTCAATTACAATGTGTTGGGAAGTACGTATTTCATACGCTTTTAACCCAGCACTAGGCCTAAAGACTCCAAGAGTGATTATACTTTGATAAAAATGGTACCCTGTTATATGCCAAAAATTGTAAACCATGAAAAAAGACGCTCTACTATTGCACGGGCTGCACTGGTGGTGATTGCAGAACATGGCTTGGAAGCGACTAAACTTTTGGATATTGCGAAGCTAGCTGGAATGACGACGGGCGCTATTACGCACTATTTCAGTGACAAAGATGCCGTGCTAATGGCGGCGCTTGAGATGGCTTACGACTTGATGTTTAATAATATGGAGCAAGTTGCCTCATCTGAGAATCATAGTTTTTACGATATTGTAGTTCAGGCCTTGCCTATAACTGAACAGAACCATACGGCAATGACCGTTTGGATGGCGTTCTGCAGCCGGTCTCTAGTGGTGCCAGAAGTTTCGCGTCACCAGATAGAAACCCATTTTCGTTGGCACAGCAAAGTTAAATTTGAACTCATACGTCATTATGAGCGTATTGACGTTCCTGTTCCGGATGATTTAGATGATGTCTGTGAGGGGATAACTGCTCAAGTTAACGGGCTTATCGTTCGCAGCTTAACTGAGGAAGAAGAATGGCCAAAAGCACGACAGCGCAAAATGTTGAAAACCTATTTAACTCAGATAGGCCTCTAATAAGGTCAATCAAGCACCAATAAGTTTGATTCTCAACAGATTCGATACACATGAACGTCAATAGGCTTAAACGACTTTTTAAAAACCAACTTGCTCAAAATGAGCCTATTAAGCGTAGTCAAAAAAACAGGCTTACTGGAACAAACAATTTTAATTCAGAGCAATAGCATTAATTCACAATTAATTAAATATAAGCTCAGGATTATCAGAATCCTTGAGCTTCATGAACAGGCAAAGTGAATTAACAAAATTAGGATATCATTTGATAATAAAGATTCTGCGGATGCTTAGCTTCAATAAAGAAGTACCATCGCTCTGCTAACAGCCCTGCGTATTGAATTAAAAATGCTAAAGCACAAATTACAACCGATGCCTCACTACTGAAAGCCAGCAGTAAAACAGGAACAATGAAACCGGCTATCAGAAAGAATCGTCTGGCAAACTGGACTACTGATGGTCCATAGGTATGTATAAATGCACGCGTATTATAACTACCACCCATCGCACCCTGCGCTATCTGCCTGATATTAGGATGATGAATACCGATTGCAGTTTGCAGCGTGCTAGGACTGCGCAAATTTTTATTGCGTACCAATGACGCATAGCGTGATACCAACGCTGCAACACTGAGAACGATTGCTGCTTTAGATATATAACCAAAAATTTGTGGATCGAAGTAGGCAGCCATTGCACTTGCCATAACGAAACCTGACGCACAACCCATGAGCACAAAATTCAAAACGGTTAGTGGACTATGCCATTCTTGTAAAAATTTCAAACAGGTATAGATCATTGCAGTACAAATAAACAGGGCAAAAACTGCGATCATTGCAAAAAATCCAACCACTGCAGCTAAATCTAACTGATTGCCGTTGCCTAAACTAAAGATAACCTGTTGATTGCCTGTCAATTTCAATACGATATATATGAAAATAAAACCCATGGTTATCGGTAACGCGATTACTTCGCGAGATAACCACGATGTCCGCCACATAGTAGCCGCACGCCAGGCTCGTTCGGGGTGACCCAGATGGAAAAATGATGCGATCAAACCACCCACCAAAAGAACAAGACTAGTCATGCCAGCCCAACTCGATCCGACTAGCTCTTGATTCGGTAGGATCATTAGCAGGGAGAGAAGCTCAGCACTGTAATAGGCCAAAAATAGACCCTGAGCCACACCGATTAAAGTCGTGAGTAAAATGACAGATATTGCAGGTTTCATAGTTTAGTATTCTTCTAAATTTTACTTATTAAAAGTATTAACTTAAGTCGGTAGTCGATATCACCACGAAGTAGAGTCATCAAGGGTAACGCGAGTCGTTGGCTTACGCTGGCCTCGATCCTCTTTGTCCAGTGGATTAGATGAGCGCATTAAATCTTCTTCATGCACTTTGATTTCCACTTTACGACGAGGCAGATAATGGTTGGCAGCTTGTGTGCCCCACTCTGGCATGAGTTGATAGCCATTCGACAAATTGATCGCTATTGAAGCTTCAGACTCTGGGTCATGAATGTCACCAAAAATTCGGGCACTTGCTGGGCAGGCCAGGACACAGGCCGGTTTACGCAAAGATTTTGGTAGTTCCTCGTCATATATTCGGTCAACACATAAGGTACACTTTTTCATTACCTTCTTACTTTCATCGAACTCTCGCGCGCCATAAGGACAAGCCCAAGCACAATATTCACAGCCAATACACTTGTCATAATCAACCAGTACGATGCCATCTTCAGGTCGCTTATAACTGGCACCCGTTGGGCACACGGGAACACAAGGTGGCTCTTCACAATGCAAACATGACTTCGGAAAATGAATGGTTTGAGTTTGAGGGTACACGCCTACTTCGAAGGTTTGAACTCGGTTAAAAAAGTTACCGGTCGGATCAGCACCATAAGGGTTTTTATCCGCCATTGGGCCTGCTTCTCCCGATGTGTTCCACTCTTTACAGCTGGTAACGCAAGCGTGACAGCCAACGCAGGTATTTAAATCAATTACTAAGGCCAATTGTGTCATTGTCTACTCCTTACCTGATCTATTTTTTGAGCCGCTGTTAAGCAACCCCTTTGCAAAAGATTGCCATAGGCCACGAGCGGGCTCCATACCTGGTACTCGTTTCATGGTGTCGAATTGTGGCGATGTTTCTTTTGGCTCGTCATCACCCGCTTTATAAACACGAACCCGTAAATCGTACCAAGCGGCCTGTCCTGTAATGGGGTCAGAATTAGAATAAACCCCCTGACCCTTGCCTGATGGAATTTCTTCACTAATCAAATGATTTAATAAGAAGCCTTTTTTCGATTCATTCGCTTTGTCATCTAGTGACCAGCTACCTGAGGCTTTGCCAATTGCATTCCAAGTCCAAACCGTGCCTGGCTCTACCGATTCACTGAACCGGCACATACATCTAACTTTGCCGTGAGCTGATTCAGCCCAAATCCAGTCGCCATCACCAAAGCCATGCTCTGCGCCAACTCTCGGACTCATGAACAGGTAGTTGTGTGCATGAATTTGGCGCAGCCAAGCATTTTGAGAATCCCAAGAATGATACATCGCCATCGGACGCTGGGTTATGGCATTTAAGGGATATAGGTCTTTGTCAATAGTCTGCGTTTCCAGTGGCTCAGAATAAAACGGTAATGGGTCGAAATGTAGGCGTACCCTTTCACGCAGGTGGTCAGGTGGCTGACGACCTTCCCGTTTTCCTTCTGCAGCTAAACGGAATTTCTGAAGGATTTCAGAATAAACATGTATATTAATGGGATCAGTATGGCGAATCATGCTGTGGTCTTGCGCCCAATGTAAGTAACCCCTGTTCCAGTTACGCATATATTGATAAGACTTTGGCAGCTCGTACTGAAAAACGCAGTCATTTTTAGCATACATTTCCCATTGATTCGGGTTTGGCTCACCCCGCAAGGACTTTTCACCATTCTTACCGCGCCAACCCGCCAAAAAGCCAATACCAGAACCTATCTCGGTTTCATAATTTATGACTAAATCTTTATAGTCTTTAAATTTTCTCGTGCCGTCTAGGTTCATAAATCGAGGCAGTTTAAGCCTTGAACCCAGTTCAACAATGACATCTTGGAATGGACGACATTCTCCTTTGGGTGGTACGACAGGCACCCTTACTGAGTCAGCAGGGCCTTGGAATTCAGAAATAGGCCTGTCGAGCATGGACATTGCATCGTGTCGTTCGAGATAAGTCGTATCGGGTAATACAATGTCGGCAAACGCTATGGTTTCAGAATGAAAAGCATCACAGACGATTAAAAATGGGATTTTATATTCGCCATCTTCTCTCTTATCAGTGAGCATTTCACGAACACGTGATGTATTCATTGATGAATTCCACGCCATGTTGGCCATAAACAACATCAAGGTATCAATCGGGTAAGGATCACCACGCCATGCGTTGGTAATTGCATTGTGCATTAAGCCATGCACTGACAACGGATATTCCCACGAGAATCCTTTATCTAATCGTACTGGACCACCTTCATCATCGACGAATAAATCTTCAGGTGAGGCTGGAAAACCGAGTGGCATACCTTCTAATGGTGAGCCTGGTTGAACATCTTCAGGCGACTTAGGTGGTTTTGCACAGGGTGGAATTGGACGCGGGAATGGTGCTTTATGACGAAATCCGCCTGGACGATCAATTGTACCCAATAGGGACATCAATATACCCAAGGAACGAATGGTCTGAAACCCATTGGAATGCGCCGCTAAGCCACGCATAGCGTGGAATGACACTGGATTTCCTGTGATTGATTCGTGCTCATTACCCCAAGCATCGGTCCATGGGATCGGTAGCTCAATTGTTTCATCACGCGCAACAATACCCATTTCATGCGCTAGTCGGCGAATCGTATCAGCCGAAATTCCGGTAATTTCTGCAGCCCACTCGGGTGTATATTTTTCAACTCGTTCTTTTAGTAATTGAAATGATGGTTTTACCTTTGTGCCATCTTCTAATTCAAATTCACCCATTAATCGTGGGTCAGCACCTTCAGTATGCGAAGACACCGCTTGATCGGTATGTCTGTCCCACCACATTTTATTTTCAGGCTCGACACATTTTTTATCTTCAGTTAATTCAGAGCGGATGAACATACCAAAGGTATCACTGTCCTCTTCTACATTGACCAGATCAGGTGAGTTACTGTACTTTGATAAAAAATCTCGATCAAACAGGCCCTGTTTAATAATTTCATGATTAATAGCGAGTAATAAAGCGCCATCAGTACCGGGCTTTATGGGTACCCACTCATCTGCAATGGCGGCATAGCCAGTTCGCACTGGGTTGATAGCGATAAATTTTCCACCATTTCGTTTAAACTGAGCTAACTCAGCCTTCATTGGGTTGGAGTGGTGATCTTCTGCTGTGCCGATCATGATAAATAATTTTGAACGCTCAAGGTCAGGTCCACCGAATTCCCAGAACGATCCGCCGATCGTATAGATTAATCCAGCGGCCATGTTGACAGAACAAAAACCACCGTGAGCCGCATAGTTTGGCGTGCCAAATTGTTTTGCAAACAACCCTGTCAAAGCCTGCATCTGGTCGCGACCAGTAAACAGTGCGAACTGTTTAGGGTCAGTTTCACGGATATGCTCTAAGCGCTTACTAATGGTATCGAGAGCTTCTTCCCAAGAAATTTCTTCAAACGCAGACGTTCCGCGCTCGGCACCGGGTATTCGTCGTAATGGTTTAGTAATGCGCGCAGGTGAATACTGCTTCATAATGCCTGAAGAGCCTTTCGCACAAATAACACCCTTGTTGATTGGATGATTTGGATTCCCTTCAATGTAGCGGACTTCCCCATCTTCGACTGTTACGTTAATTCCACACCGACAGGCACACATGTAACAGGTAGTTGATTTAATTTCGCTTTTTTCTATTACGGTGGCTGTCATTAGAATGCAATCCAAATCCTATGATTAGATCAATTATTTTCAATTGATAAACCTTTATAAGCAACTTAAAAATTTTAATTGGGGGAGTAAAAAAATTAATAGCATATGTCCCATATACAGAGATGTTGTCATAAATATGACTTATTTAGGGTTTACTAAGCATTGATTTAGAACTTAGCTTCTAACAAGCACTTTGATCTATATTTTTAAATATTAAGCAGTGAATTTTATTGTCATGATTGAAGTTAAAGACTGCTCTTTTTAACACTATTTTAAGTGTCTACGAACCCAGCTCTAACAGTATTTTTCTGGGTGGTGAAGATATCACAGGGCTGCAAACACATCAGCTATTCCCCGAGGGCTTACTTCGGACCTTTCAGATTGCACATGAATTCCCAATTTTGACTTTCATAGAAAACCTAATGATGCTGCTAAGTAATAAATCAGGTGGGGAATTATTTAATGTGTTATTCCGCCGAGGCCAAGTAAGAGAAGAAGAAAAGAAAGTCTATAAGAAGTTATGGAAGTAATCGACTTTCTTAAATTAACCCATACTGCTGATGAGTTGGCAGGCAATTTATCGGGTAGGCAAAAACACTCGGAATTGGAAGAACTAGAATGGTTGATGCCGAAATGGTATTTCTTGATAAAATTGGCGCGGGTGTTAAACGAAACTATCTACAATATGTTGGTGACGCCATCGGATTTTTATTCAGACCACATTTTGCAGTTGATGGCATGATTGCTGCTCAAGCTTGAGTGACTCCTAGAAGTATTATACTTGAATTTTATCTATTTTTTGCAAACTCAGGTCACTTCCAGCGGCCCTTTCAATATCGTTTCAAGGAGAGCAGGTTGATAACAATATTGCTATCAACCCTGTTCATAAAAATGTATACCTAAAGAACCAACAAAATGAAGCTCTTTATTTACTTTTTGCCCGCAATTTTCAACCGTAAGGCATTCAGTTTGATGAAGCCTTCAGCGTCTTTCTGATCATAGGCGCCCAAATCATCTTCAAACGTAACAATGGCTTCGTCATACAAACTGTTGGTATCAGACTTCCTACCAGCAATCATTACGTTGCCTTTGTAAAGCTTAACCTTAACAATTCCATTAACTGTGACCTGAGAAGCATCAATCATTTGTTGCATCATGAGACGTTCTGGACTCCACCAGTAGCCATTGTAGATAAGTGTTGCGTATTTTGGCATCAACTCGTCTTTTAAATGAGCCACTTCACGGTCTAGCGTAATTGATTCGATAGCTCGGTGAGCTTTCAACATGACGGTGCCGCCAGGTGTCTCGTAACAGCCACGGGACTTCATGCCAACATAGCGATTTTCGACCATATCTAATCGACCTACACCATGTTCTCCTGCAACTTTATTTAAGTGTCTTAACACTTCAGCTGGTGACATTGACTCGCCATCAATGGCCACAATGTCACCTTTTGCATAGGTTAGCTCTATATATAGAGGCATGTTGGGCGCTTTTTCAAGTGAAACGGTTTTGCGCCACATATCTTCTTCTGGCTCTAACCATGGATCTTCGAGAATGCCGCCTTCGTATGAAATATGCAGCATGTTTGCATCCATCGAATAAGGCGATTTCTGACCTAATTTTTGTTCTATCGCAATGCCTGCTTTATCAGCATAGGCCATCAAACTTTCACGTGAGTTTAGATCCCACTCACGCCAGGGGGCTATAACCCGGATATCTGGGTTGAGTGCATAAGCACCTAGCTCGAAGCGGACTTGATCATTACCTTTACCCGTTGCACCATGAGAAACAGCGTCTGCCCCGGTTTCTTTGGCTATTTCTATCAAACGCTTAGAAATTAATGGACGGGCGATCGATGTTCCTAATAGGTATTCACCTTCATAAATAGCATTGGCTCTAAACATAGGAAATACGAAGTCACGTACAAATTCTTCTTGTAAGTCTTCTATATAAATTTCTTTGACGCCATATTTTTCAGCTTTGATACGGGCGGGTTCGAGTTCTTCCCCCTGCCCTATATCAGCCGTAAAGGTAACGACTTCACAGTCATATTCATCTTCCAACCATTTCAATATAACCGAGGTATCGAGTCCACCTGAATAGGCAAGAACGACTTTATTTACCGATGATTTGCTCATAATTTTCCTATTAATCGTAGCCCAGAATTGATGGTGACCGGGAAATTTCAAAAAGTACGCTATTGTCGTTAGTATTGTGTTAAAAATCCAGCTTCTGGGTATAATCTGTCACACTTAATTATAAGGTAAAGACAATGTCTAACAGTGGATTCAAAATACACACGCTTGAACTAGGACCCATGTTGAACTTTGTCTATCTAATTGAAGATATCGCTACCCAACGCACCGCTGTAGTCGACCCCGCTTGGGATTCGCCTGCCATTATTACAGCGGCCGAAGAATTCGACCTGACAATTACTGATATTTTATTGACCCATAGTCACCACGACCATATCAATGGTATCGAAGGCATTTTAGAGCATAACCATGCTAAAATTCATTTACTTAAACCTGAGTTTGAGTTTTGGGGCAGTGATATAGCCAAACCCTGTTTGCACCATGGTGGTGATGATATTACTCTCGGTGAAAGTCAAATAAAAGTCTTACACACGCCAGGACATACCCCTGGCTCAGCCTGCTATCAACTCGGCAATGAGATTATTACTGGCGATACTCTATTCGTCTTTGGCTGTGGTCGTTGTGATTTAAGTGGCGGCAATCCACAGGAAATGTTTGAGACTTTAAAGCAAATGAAGCGTGAACTTCCTAATGATATGCTGATTCATCCTGGTCATAATTATTCGGTTAAAAAAACCTGCACCTTTGCAGAGCAATTAGAGGGTAATCCTTTTTTGCATTATGAGGATGAATCTGAATTTATTAATTATCGAATGGATGTCCACGATAAAACTCGAGATGAACCTTACGATAGTTTAAACAAACAAAACCTTAGAATTGCCCATTTGCTATAGGTACTGATGGATTTCTGAAAACTGCCGTATACTAATATCAGTCACTTCTGGCCAGACAAAATCGCCAGCTGGATCAAGGTGTATTGTTGCCACTTTGGCATTTCTACCAGCCTGCAAATCAAACCAATAGTCACCTACCATCACCGCATCACTCGGCTCAGCCCGCCACTCTTTAAGCAAATGATTAATGCCGTCAGGGGATGGCTTAGGCGAACAGGAATCCCGATCTAAACGGTGCTCAATAGGAAAAAAATGGCCTATACCGCATGCATTCAATGTAGTTTCGACAACGGGCATAACGTTACGAGTGAGTAATCCTAATTTTGCACCCCGTGTCTGCAACTTTTCAAGTAACTCGGGCACACCTGGCATTAGTATCGATTTCTCCGCAAAATGGCATTCAAGCTCATCTAGCTTTAACCAAAGAGGTGCTGATTGTTCATTTGGCATAGCGTGTAATGCTTCTAAAATCGGCACATCGGCTTCTAGGCCTAGTTCGTTACGCATATAATCGAAATCATGGGCGCTGATGGTTAACGTGCCATCCATATCGAAAATCCAATGATTACGCTGGTCTAAACGATGTAACTTCCACATTAATTTATTGCCTCTATTGGGATACCATTATGCTAAACGCAAGGTCATTATTATTGTTATTCACTAACAATGATATCTGAATCACAAATAGTGTATTCTAAACTCTTGTAAAAAACTGACTAATTTTAATTAACGGATTTTAATATGACGATCAATATTGGTGAAAAAATTCCTTCAATCACATTGCAATATATGGATGGCTCTAGCATTAAAAATGAGTCTACCGACAAATTGTTTTCAGGCAAGAAAGTGGCATTATTTGCACTGCCTGGCGCATTTACGCCAACTTGCTCAGCATCTCACCTGCCGGGTTATGTTATTAAATCAGAAGCCTTATTCTCCAAGGGTATTGACCTGATTGTTTGTCTTTCGGTGAATGATGCCTTTGTTATGAGTGCCTGGGGAGAACAACACAATGCGCAGGATCGCGTTATGATGGTGGCGGATGGCAGCGCAAACTTTACTCAGGCGGTAGGACTTGAGTTAGATTTGACGGATAATGGTATGGGCATTCGATCACAACGTTATTCGATGCTGATTAACGATGGTGTGGTCGAAGTACTGAATATTGAAGCCGCCGGTAAATTTGAAGTGAGCGATGCAGACACCATGCTGGCCAACCTTTAAACCACCAAAGCCAACAGACTAAATTATGCCAGCTAATAAAGAATCCAGTGCATTCGTCAGCCAGGCCTATAGTTTGACTGACGACAAAAAATCTCATGTTGATTTTTATCGAAAGTGGGCGGCTGATTATGACTACGAAATGCTTGATAAGCTCGGTTACACCTCGCCTAGCACAATCGCCAGTTTGCTTATCGATAATCTACCTGAGAAATCTTCTCGAATAATTGATATTGGTTGTGGTACTGGGCTAACTTGTACGTTGTTGCATGAACAAGGATATACCCATCTTGAGGGCATCGATTTATCACCTGATATGTTACTGGTAGCAAGGCATCGAAATATCTACCGGTCACTTTTCACAGGTGACTTAAACCTACCTTTGGACGTCGAAAGCGATATTTATGATGCGGCGATTTCCTCGGGCACTTTCACTCATGGTCATGTTGGTGCTGAGCCTTTAGACGAAGTCATACGGATCTTGAAACCTGGAGGTATTCTAGCGATTACTGTTCACCGTGATTTATGGCAAACACATGGCTTTGAAACGAAACTGGAATCTTTGGTGTCATCTAACACCATAGAATACATTACTTTGGAAGAAGGCGCCTATTACAAACAGGGTGCATTAGAAGGCTGGTTTTGTGTTTATCGGAAAAAATAATTTAGCTCTGATTTAATATTACACTTAAAGCGTCAATGCTTAAAACTACTAAACAGTATTTGATGTATCGATAAAATGTTTGAGTAATGTTGTAAAAAAACAACCACTGGGCAAAGTTGCGGTTACTTTAAGTGACTGTGAATCGAAGTCATGAGCAACATTGAACCCCTCTACCGTCGCTCGAGTCGTGCGCATTTGAAGTTTCACCTTTTGCGCAACTAGACACTCTACGATCTTAGGATATTGCTGATAAACAGCATTTTCTATTGCTAAAGCGTTTTCAGACAGCATGCTAATCCCATCACCAAACAAACTGGCCGCACTGGAAATATCTTGCTGTTGGTAACGTTCAAGAATGCTGTCATCAATTGCATCTGAGAATAAAGAATGGCTACCTGACAACATATAAACATCGCCTTGTAGAGGCTGATGCCAGTGATTTTGTTCTAGACGCTGGGATAAAATCTGATTAAACAGAAAACTCCGAAGTGAAGAAATATAAAGGCTACGCTTGGTTCGGCTAAGCTTTCTGGTTCGCCTCTCATTGGTAAAAGTATGAATCGCACGCTCAACATTATCTTGCTGGGCACCAAAACGTTGCTCTCCAAAATAGTTCGCCATTCCTGATATTTTCACATCGTCAATTTGCTGCTGAGTTTGGTTTGATAGTTCAGCGACGCCTCTAACGATGACTTCAAAGCTATTAGAGCGATGACTGCCTGATCTAATTTTTTTATTATGCCAGCCATGTTGCAACAGTGTGTAGTGGGAGGACGATGGAATTTCAACGCTATTCATTTGACCGGGTAGATGCACACTCAGCCATTGCTGTGTCACGGCTATTTTATCCTTTAAGCCGCTGTAACCAATATCACGGGCTTTAACAGAAAATTCACGCGCTACCTGCTCTATTAAATCTGGCGTGGTTAAGTTTGTTTTCTCGATGTGAAGAAAAAGATGCTCTCCCTCGCCACAGGCTTCAAAGCCTAAATTTTCACTCACTCGAAAATCATCAGCTTGGCTTTTTATGACACCAACCTGATGGGGTTCTCCATAGGGATATTTCAATGCTTTAACCTCTTCCCAAGGGATTTTTTTTGGATTTCTCAGCGACTTTATTTCGAAGATAATTAATTGAAACATGTTCGGCAGAAACAGTGGCTCCATTGTTAATCGCCCGCTGCGCCAATTTTAGCAAAGCGGTTGAATTAGGTAACAAAGCTGAATCTAGCGTTATTTCTTGCTGCCCTATAAACTTCCGACGCCAAATGTCTTCACCTACCGTCCAACCATGTCCTGTTCCACAGGCGGGTATATCCCGAAGAAACACATCATCTAGCTTGTTAAGGTTTTCACACCCTTTAAGCTCAGCCAATCCTAGAGCGTCCCTTTCATAGACAGCCCAGTAAACTTCGCCCATACGGGCATCGAGAGCGACCAGAACATTAGGTACAGAATAGTTATCCAAGCTAGTCTGAGCTAGTAGGGCTAGCGTTGAAATAGACGCAATCGGTATATCCAAGGCTATTGCTATGCCTTGGGCTGTTGAAGCTGCAATTCGAATACCAGTGAAAGTACCAGGTCCATTGGCAAAGGCGCAATGTGTAATATCACGCTTTGACAACTGAGAGTTACTTAAAACTGTATTCATCATCTGTGGGAGTAGTTTAGTGTGCTGACGCGGAGCAACTTCAAACACACTAAATACTTTACCATCATCGCGAAGCAAAGCGGCTGAACAGGCCTCCGTGGAGGTATCAATGGCTAAAATATTCATGCGACTCTTAGGTTGTATTAGGTTATTTTGTATGACTAAGCCAAGTAGTAATTTAAGTTAACGATTGTGCTAAAAGCTGTATTTATCATGTAAAAAAATAAGCCGACCTTTAATCTAAAAGTAGCTGTATCATTTCTATGGGATATTTTTCTTTGCCACTAGTCGATTTTAAAATAAGCTAAATCAGGAATTAATTAGACGATTACGGCCTGAACAGAGCTTCTATTCATAAAAAATAGGTTATGTTTAATTATCGGGCAATGCCCCTTTTACTATTTTTAATAAAAGTAACAAATTCCGCTACTTCAGGATATGCTTCGCAAAGTGGCAGTAACTTTTCTAACGCTGCCTCTTTAGTAGCTTTCGATTTTAAAAGCTCTCGAAAGGACTTATGTAGAGCTCGAATTAAGTCTTCAGAGTAACCTTTGCGTCGCAATCCCTCTTTATTGATACCAATAGCTTTTGCACGATTGCCGGCAGCAATGGAAAAAGGCGGTATATCCTGAGTCACAACAGATCCTTGGCCACAAAGTGACTTAGCGCCGATCTGGGTAAACTGGTGAACTGTTGTAAAACCACCGAGTATTGCGAAATCACCCACCTCTACATGACCGCCTAATGAGGCAGCATTCGCAAATACTGTGTTATTACCAACGATGCAGTCATGGGCAACATGACAACAAGTCATAAATAAATTGTCATTACCAATCACAGTTTTACCAGTTCCACCGGCCGTACCCCGATTGAAAGTGACATACTCTCGAATAACGTTGCGGTCACCAACGATCAATTGGGTAGGTTCACCATTATATTTTTTGTCCTGGGGTGCCTCGCCTATAGAGCTAAACTGAAAAAATTTATTCTGCTCGCCTATGCGAGTAGGACCTTGGATAACGACATGAGGGCCAACTTCGGTTCCAGCGCCAATTTCGACATCCGGCCCAATAATACTGTAAGGGCCAATGGAAACGTTTTCGCCAAGTTTAGCCTTTTCGTCAATAATCGCTGTGGCATGTATCATATTTCTTTATCCTGTGCTGACAGCATCATATCAGACTCAGCAACCATCGCCCCATCAACAAATGCCTGACATTCGTATAGGCCAATGCCACGCGTATTTCGGGTCAGTCTGACTTTTATTTCTAATTGATCACCAGGTAAGACCTGACCACGAAACCTCGACTTATTCATCCCAACTAGCATGTGTAACTTTGTTTTAGGGTCCACTGCCATCGATGAAAAAGACAACAACCCCGTCGCTTGAGCCATCGCTTCGAGTATCAAGACACCCGGCATAATTGGCTTACCCGGAAAATGACCTTGAAAAAAAGGTTCGTTAAAAGACACATTTTTTATTGCCGTAAGATATACCTTATTGTCAGTATCGATGACTTTATCAATTAACAAAAACGGGTAACGATGAGGTAATAGTGCCATTACTTTACTAATATCAAAACCCGACATACAACCTCTATTATGAAAAAAAAACTACTTATTCTTTTGTAGTGAAGCAACAGACTTGGCTAATTGATCCAAGGCTTTATAACGCACATTGCATTTGTGCCAATCTTTATTATTCAGTAATGGTGTACCCGATGAATAGACGCCAGGTTTAATAATGTTTTTTGTCACCAACGACATAGCGGTAACTTTCACATAATCTGCAATTTTGAGATGCCCTGCAATTGCGGCACAACCCGAAATCTGGCAATAACGACCGATAGTAACACTTCCAGCGATGGCCACATGACCTGCAATCGCAGTATGCGCACCAATCCGAACATTATGAGCAACCTGAATTAAGTTATCCAATTTACAACCTTGCTCTATAACCGTATCGTCAAGAGCCCCTCGATCGACAGTCGTATTGGCACCAATTTCAACATCATCTTCTAGTATAACAGTTCCAATTTGCGGCACCTTGTGCCATCGCTCTTCGTGCATCACCAACCCATAGCCATCCCCACCCAGTACGACACCCGACTGTAATATGCAATTGTTGCCTATAATTACCTGCCGACATAAAGTAACTCGGCTATGTAATAAACAGTGATCACCAATTTTCACATTCTGTTCGATAATACAACCAGCGCCAATGGACGTTCCCAAACCAATAACTACATTATCACCGATCACCGCTAGAGCACCGACCGACACCCCTACACCTAATATGGCACTATCAGAAATTTGAGCTGATGGATGTATTGTTGTTAAAAACAGGCCAGTTAATTCTGGCACTAGTAAATGCAGTGCTTGAACGAATGACAACTGAGGCGTAGCTGAAAATAAAAACTGTTTATTAATTTTGGAACAATCAAAATCCAGCGGAACAATCACTGTTGAACAGTTGCTGAATTCTAATCGGGCTGTATATTTTAAACTTTGAATAAAACAAAGATCACTTGAGGTAGCATTTGAGAGTGATCCAGCGCCACAAATAATAGATTCTGGATTACCTGAAAAATCCAAATCTAGCTTAGCAGCAAGATGTTGAAGGGAAAAACTCACCACATTAATTCTTCATATCAATATTTTAAATCCTTTTCTATAAATCATACTGTTTAAAGTTGAGGTTTAGATACTTACTTTTCTTTAGCCATAACCATGAGGTCAATATTTGAAATAAATTGAAAAAGCAACTTCAATATTAAACCTACTGAGTCTCTTCTTCTGCTAGTTTGGAAGATTTTTTTAGCATGTCAATTATCTGCGCCGTAATATCGATTTGATTGGAGACGTAGCTCACGCCTTCTGTGAGTATCAGATCAAAACGTTCGGAATCTCCTAATTTCAACAAAACGTTCGCTATCACTTTCTGTAATTCATGAATTTCTTCGTTTCTTCTTAAATTTTGATCTTCTCTAAATTCCTGTTCTAGAAACTTTAATTGACTCACTTTGAGTCTTATTTCGCGTTCAAGTTTACGCCTTGTTTTTACAGTAATCTGAACTTCAGTGGACTTCAGTTGTTCTTCAATATCCAACACTTCCTCTCGTTTCAACTTCAATTGTGCCTCACGCGGTTTAAACTCAGCTTCTAGTCGCTCTTCGACTTTACGAGCCTGAGGTGCTTCTTTTAAAACGCGCGAGGTGTTCACAAATCCTATTTTGAAACTGTGATCAGCCGCCAATAATATACCGTTACTGGCAAAAAGTGTCAGCACTAAAATTAGCAAGTATCTTGTCATATCGATCTTCAGAATCCTATTCAAAACGACGCACCCAATGAGAACTGAAAATTCTGAGTATCGTCACCTGGTTGATCATTAATTGGGAATGCATAGCTGAA
Source organism: Gammaproteobacteria bacterium (assembly GCA_047629275.1). Taxonomy (GTDB): domain Bacteria; phylum Pseudomonadota; class Gammaproteobacteria. The sequence continues at coordinate 9,106 of JBLHWR010000013.1, read as the reverse complement.
CTCTAGCGGACCTACCACTGAAAACCACTTCGCAGAAATCCCCGCTGACTGACGTAAATCATTGATTTCAAATGAATTACTATCTTTAAATACATTACCAGCATCAAAGTATAGCGCAAGTCGAAAGGTATCTGAACTGGCAAGTGATTCTAGAGGGAACAAAAGTTCTGTTGTCGTAGTGAACTGAACATTACCTCCAAAGGAGTCGCCATTACTATCAAGTGGACCTAAACTATTCTCTTCATAACCTCGGACAGATCGAACACCACCGGCATGGTATTTATCAAAAAATGGCATATCTGTTGTTCCACTATAACTATCACCATAGCCAATACGATTACGAAACCCAAAGGTTATTTTGTCTGTAACAGGGAAGGCAGTTTGATGCCGGTACAAAACTTTATAATAATCCAGATCACCATTAAACATTTGTAGTGAAAGGGAATTTAAATGCCCTGAATCAGCAAAAATAAGCTTGTTTCTAGTATCATTTGAAATACTCACCCCACCAAAAACACTTGTGTAGTTATTACCACTAATATTAGCCCTATCGCTAACCTGATTATATTCACTACTATTATTAACAATAAAATCAACTATCTCAGTGGATGCTTTATTGGATATCTTAACATTATTTCGAACGGCACCTAAACTAAAACTGAACGAATTGTATTCAGATATAGGGATACCATATGCAACTGACAGCTTAATTTGGTCCAGTAAATAATTAGCAAAGTTTTCTTCAGAAGCATCCGTTTCTCTAAAAGTCAGATAGAAACCGCGACTAACTCCGTCAGCCGTGAAGTAAGGATTCAGGTAGTTAAACCTGTATTGTTTTGTAGACTTAGAATTATCGAACGAAAAGCCAACAGCCTTTCCAGTACCAAAAATATTGTCATGGTCGAAACCAAGAGTCAATAAAACACCCTGAGTCTGTGAATATCCAAGGCCGACCTGAAAGCTACCCGAGAACCGCTCAACAACAGTAACTTTTAAATCGAGTAAATTATCATTTCCACTAACTGGCACAGAAACAATATCAACCGACGCTAAAAACTTTAAGCGCTGGAGTCGAATCCGTGATCGATCAATACTACTTCCCTTATAGATAGATCCTTCAAGTTGGCGCATCTCGCGCCTTAAAACATTATCTTTACTTTTATCATTGCCAGTAAAGTTAATAGCCCTCACTGTCATCTTTCTACCCGGAGTCACTATGAATTTTAAATTAATGGATTTTTCTTCGTCATTAATATCGAGACCCGTTCTGACATCAGAAAAAGCATAACCATCCTCTCCAAAACGCTTATTCATAAGGCTAACGACTTGATTCATTTTTTTGCGCGAAAAGATATCTCCTTCCCTAAAGGTCACCAGTGCTAATAGTTCGGCTTCATCGACAACAGATTCGCCACTAATACCAATACTATTGACAGTATATTGCTCACCTTCAGTGACATTGACCGTTATATTAATGTCTTTACGATCAGGGCTAATAGATACCTGCTTAGAATCAATTTCAAAGCGCACATAACCTTTATCTAAATAAAACGACCTGAGATTTTCAAGATCACCCAATAATTTACCACTGGCATATTCGTCAGAGGCGAACCACCCTGAATCTGCAGTTTCTAGCTCGAAATTGTCAAGTAGTGCTTTTTCACTAAATTTTTGATTACCCGTGATATTAATCGAATGTATAAGAGCAACCTCACCCTCAGAAATATTGATATCGATTTCAACGCGATCATCGTCAAGATAGCGCCAGTCTGTAGTCAACTTGACAGCGTATTTTCCGAGAGAAAAATAAAGTTGTTGTAGTTCAAGCTCTAACCTTGACAGCTTTAATTCATTGAAAATTTTACCCCGAGTCATGCCAATCTGATCGAGTGCCTCCTCGAGATTTTCGTCTGTGAGTTTATCGTTACCTTCCACATTAACGGCAGAGATTGAAGGTCTTTCACTCACTTTAACCACTAAAGTACTCTCGTCACGCAACAACTCAACTCCATCAAAAAAACCTGTGGAGTAAAGTTCTCGGATAAAGTAAGGAGCACTCTCAGAGTCAAATACTTCACCGACCTTAATGGGTAAATAATTTAATACAGTACCAACAGAAATTTTCTTAGCACCCACAATTTCTATCTGCTCTACATTGAAGCTATCCGCACTAGCAGTAAACACAGAAAATAACAGTGGTAAAACACTGAGCCAACCCATTAACTTCAAAATTATTCCACCAGACGCAGTAAGTCGTTATAGATAGCAATCGACATTAGCCCAAATAACAGCGCCATGCCAATTTTCTGTCCGACCAATTCAGTAGATTCTGATACCGGACTACCTTTTATAATTTCAATCAAATAGTAAAATAAATGTCCACCATCTAAGATAGGAACAGGCAGCAGGTTTAACACGCCTAAACTAATGCTGATAATGGCAAGAAAGGTGATGAACTGCTCGGCCCCTACACGGGCTGAAATTCCAGCATAACGAGCGATAGTAATCGGACCGCTCAAGTTTTTAACACTGGCTTCACCCACTACTAATTTTCCAAGTACTTTTAAAGTCAACCACGACATCCTCCATGTTTTATCTATCGACTCACCCAGCGCATCAATTGGCCCATAGCGTTCAATCACCTCCATTTTTTGTCGAACGTCATCAGGTATCTCAATTCGATTCATTACCCCAATAAATCCATAGCTTTCGCCCTTATCATTGCGAAGTTTAGGCGTGAGTTGAAGTGACACTTGCTGACCGCCTCTTAGTACCACGACATCAAGAGGTTTCTCTGGATTAGCTCGGATCAATTCCACCCATCGATGCACATTAGGTATCATTTCACCGGCTAGCATGACAATTTGATCATTTGCCAACAGACCCGCAGCTTGTGCGGCACCGCCAGCAACCACTTCATCAATAACGGGTGGAATATTTGGGCGCCAAGCAGAGAAGCCTAATTCACCGATTAAATCTATTTGTTCTTTCTGCAAAAGTTGTAGTTGGCTGATATCGACTACCGTTTTCAGAATTTGAAGGTCAGCACGCTCAACTTCGATCACAATGGACTCAGCACCCACAGACTCTTCGAGCAGTGTAAAACGCGTTTTTTCCCAACTCTGAGTTTTAATACCATTGACAGATAATATGGTGTCCTGTGATCGGATACCGGCACTGTAGGCAGGACTCGGGCTAATAACGTCACCAACCACTGGCTTAACACCAACAACACCCATCATGTAAATAAGTGAATAGGCGGCAATGGCGAAGAGAAAGTTAAACGCTGGGCCAGCAGCGACAATGGCAAATCGTCTCCAAACGCTCTTTCGATTGAATGTTCTATCTAAATCACTTTCAGCTACGTCACCTTCACGCTCATCAAGCATTTTTACGTAACCACCTAAAGGAATACAGGCGAGGACATATTCGGTTTGGTCCGGCCCCGCTGTTTTTTTCCAAATAGGTTTCCCAAAACCGACTGAAAATCTGAGCACCTTGACACCCATTTTGCGAGCCACCCAGAAATGACCAAATTCATGGATCGTCACTAAAATGCCTATTGCCACAACAAATGCAGCAATGCTATAAAGAATAGAGACTAAGCCTTCCATTAGTAAACCATCCGTTGGCCATAAACCTTAGACTGTTGGCTGGCAAACTCACGCGCCCGTCGATCATCTTCTAAAATAATGTCGAGATTACTGGCTGAGTTCGAAGGAATATTTTGTAAAGTATTATCAATCAATTTAGGGATATCAGTAAATTTTATCTGTTCATTTAAAAAACTGGCAACAGCTACTTCATTAGCCGCATTCAAAATCGCCATGCTAGTACCACCTTGCTTAAATGCATCACGAGCTAGTTTAAGGCAGGGGAAGCGTTGCTCATCAGCGGTTTCAAAGCTTAATTGACTGACTTGAATCAAATCTAATGGTTCAACTCCAGAGTTCATTCTATCTGGCCACGCCAGTGCGTTTGCAATCGGAGTACGCATATCTGGATTACCCAGTTGTGCCAATACTGAACCGTCAGTATAAGCTACCATTGAATGAACAATACTTTGTTTATGCAAAACAATTTCAACATTTTTCTCATCAATATCAAATAACCAACAGGCTTCTATTAATTCTAGCCCCTTATTCATCATTGTCGCTGAATCGACCGAAATTTTGGGCCCCATACTCCAGTTAGGATGGGTAATGGCGCGCTGTGGTGTGACTGCATCAAATTCATTCAGTGGTAGATCACGAAATGGACCACCTGAACCCGTGAGTAGTATTTTAGTAATTCCTTTAGCCGTTTGATTCGATGCATAATCTACTGGCAAGCATTGAAAAATAGCGTTGTGCTCGCTATCCACAGGAATCAACTGTGCTTTATGTTGGGCAACTTCTTTCATGAATAAATCACCCATCATCACTAACGATTCCTTGTTCGCTAACAATATCCGCTTAGCACTACGAACGGCTGCCAGCGTTGGCATCAAACCAACCGAGCCAACGATTGCTGCTATAACAATATCAACGTCTTCATGACTAGCCACCTCAAGTAAACCCTGCTGCCCATCCATTACCTGGGTCGGTGAATCATTCAGCAGTACTTTAAGCTGCTGCGCACTAGCAATGTCACTCATTACCGCAAAGCGTGGCTGATACTGAAGGCAAATCGACAACATCTTTTCAACGTTTGTATTTGCCGTGACAGCATAAATCGAATATTGCGTTGGGTGCTGAGCGATTACATCGAGGCTACTTGCCCCTATCGATCCGGTCCCACCAAGAATAGTCACCTGCTTCATTTAAATTACGCCTACAACGTACAGCCCAAAAATAAAAACAGGGGTCGCTGCAATAACACCATCAATTCTGTCTAAGACACCGCCATGACCGGGTAATAAGGTACCACTATCTTTCACGCCGGCTTCACGCTTTAAGATGCTTTCATACAAGTCGCCAACAACAGAAATAGCCGAAGCGCATAATCCAATACAAATAAACTGCCAAAAAGCTATACCCCAGCCGTTGCTTAGCCAAAATACAATACACATCCAAACCAAATTACAAACAATGCCACCAATAACGCCTTCCCACGTTTTACCTGGGCTAATGCCTGGTGCAAGTTTATTTCGACCAAAACGCTTTCCAGAGAAGTAAGCGCCAATATCAGCAACCCATATAAGCGTTAGTGTATAAAGTAATATCCACCCACCTGCATCAAAGTGACGTTGCACAAACAAAAGACCTGTCGCACAAATCCAAAGTAATACCAAGCCCATCAGGAGATGTAACCATTTTATCTGTATCGTCCATTGGCCACTGAATTTGTAGCGAACCATAAAGCATAAGATGATAATCCAAACTAATGAGCCGATGAAAGAGAAGTAAAAGTTCAGCCAGATACCTGACTTCACATTAAACAACCAAAATAATGAGGCTAATAGGATCGAAATAATAATTCCAAGTGTCTTCTCTGGCATTATAGTAAGTGCGAATAACTCTCGTATTGCAACAAATAATCCGATAGAAAATAATACGTTAGACCCGTAATCCCCAAAAAAGAAAATCGTACTTGCAAACACCAATGCCAAGACAATAGCCGTAAATATTCGGTGCTTTAGCATTACTTAACGTCCACCATCTGATCACTCGTTTTGCCATAACGCCGTTGCCTCTTGGCGTAATCATCAAGTGCCTTTTGCATTTCCTGTATAGAAAAGTCTGGCCATAATACGTCGGTGAAATAAAACTCGGTATAAGCCAGTTGCCAGAGTAAAAAATTACTGGCTCGATGTTCTCCACCCGTTCGAATAAAAAGGTCTGGATCAGGCGTATCAGCTAAAGACAATTCACTTTCAAGCATAGGCTGATCAATTTGTTCTGATGAAATATCTCCCCGCTCAACCCTTGAGGCTATTGTCTTTACCGCATTCAATATATCCCACTGGCCGCCATAATTAGCGGCAATATTGAGTGTCATGACGCTATTTTTAAGTGTTAGCGATTCTGCTTCAGCAATTTGCTTTTGCAGAGTTTGAGAGAAAGCAGAACGTTCACCAATGAAACGAATACGAATATTCTGTGAATGTAACTCTGCACTATTGTCTTTTAATGAGCGAAAAAACAATTCCATGAGCGTGCTAACTTCCTCTTCAGGACGATTCCAGTTCTCACTACTAAACGCAAAAAGTGTTAAATATCGTACGCCTGCACGAGCAAAAAACTCAATGGAATTCCGAGTAATAGCCACTCCCTTTCGATGCCCAAATGTCCTTGGCATGAAACGCTTTTTAGCCCAGCGGCCATTACCATCCATAATGATACAGACATGTTTTGGTGTGGCTTTTATTGCTGTTACTGATGGATCCATATAAATCGAAAGACCCTAAATTTCCATTAGTTCTTTTTCTTTAATTTGTAGTAATGATTCTATTTCAGCGGTGGATTGATTGGTAGTTTGCTGAACCATATCCTGCCCCTTATGCTCATCATCTTCGGAAATGTCTTTATCTTTCTCGAGTGATTTAAGATCACTGTTCGCATCACGTCGAATATTGCGGATTGCAACTCGAGCATTCTCAGCTAGCTCTTTGACAACTTTAACGAGTTCTTTACGCCGCTCTTCGGTCAATGGGGGCATTGGTACACGAATAACAGCACCCGAAGTCGATGGGTTTAAGCCCAGATCTGACTTCATAATTGCTTTTTCGATCACCGCCACCATGCTTTTATCCCAAGGCGTTACGGCTAAAGTTCGCGAATCTTCAACGGTCAGATTAGCGGCTTGTCCAATGGGTACTTCACTACCATAGAAATCGACCGAAATATGGTTTAACAGGCTTACATGCGCGCGGCCTGTTCGAATTTTTAACAATTCGACCTTGAATGCTTCGATGCTTTTGTTCATTCGGCTCAACGCATCTTTTTGTACATCATGAATCATTTTTATGCCTCTTTTCGGGTCACTAACGTGCCGATAGATTTACCTTTTGCCAATTCGAGTAGAACACCCGACTGGTTCATATCACAAACCACCATATCGAGCGCATTATCGTTGCATAAAATCATAGCTGCAACATCCATAACGGCCAAACGTTGATCAATTGCCTGATCGTAGTCGAGATGCTCATACTTTACTGCATCTTCAAATTTGACTGGGTCTTTATTATAAATTCCATCGACTTTAGTCGCCTTAACCATCAGGTCGGCCTGAATCTCGACTGCTCTTAAACTTGCACCTGTATCAGTCGTGAAATAAGGGCAACCGGTGCCCGCTGCAAAAATAACAATGCCACCATCAGCTATCCTTTGGCGAGCTTCGCGTTGGGTATATCGATCACAGACCTGAGGCATATCAAGCCCCGACATGACGGTTACATTTACGCCACGTTGTTGCAAGCTATCCCTCAAAGCAAGCGCATTCATTACAGTCGCTAGCATGCCCATGTGATCGCCAGTGACTCTATCGACACCCGCCTCAGCCAGTTGGGCACCTCGGAATAAATTACCACCCCCAACAACAACACCTAGCTCGACACCTGCTTGCTGCAAGCTATCCAATTCAACAGAAAGCATTGCAATAATAACAGGGTCAATGCCAAAAGCGTTTTGCCCCATTAGGGCTTCACCACTGAGTTTAACCAATAAGCGCTTGTATTTAAGGTCGGTCATTTCTCACTCATTCATTTCAAAATTGTAACAAAGCACACGGCTTTATTAAGTCACGTCTTTTTCGTGAGGGCATAGGCCGTTAAACTTTAGTTAAGGCCCACTATGCTTGAATTTTGCATCGCCATTCATATTAATTACAGTGTACATCAACTACCTACAAATTAGCCTACTGAACTAAGAAATTAGATGCCATTATTGTCATAGGCAATAAATTTTTTAGACGCTAATAAAATAAAGGCCGCGAGAGCGGCCTTAAAGTTAACTATGAAGCTTTCACCTTTTGAGCTGAGAAGCCACTTCAGCTGCAAAATCTTCGACTTTCTTTTCGATACCTTCACCTACTTCATATCGAACGAAACGTGTTATTGAACTGCCAGCATTTGACAATAACTTACCAACGGTCTGATCTTGATCCTTAACAAAAGGCTGTCCCAGTAAAGTAACCTCTGCTAGAAATTTATTCAAACGCCCCTGAATCATTTTTTCAATGATTTCAGCAGGCTTACCACTATCTTGAGCTTGAGCAATCAAAATGGCTTTTTCTTTTTCGACGAATTCGGCCGGAACGGCAGATTCATCAACATATTGAGGATTAACGGCAGCAATATGCATTGCAATATCACGCGCCATACCATCATCAGCATCTGATTCAACCAAAACACCAATCCGTGAACCATGGGAATAAGATGCAACGCCTAGTGCAGATTCAATGATTTCAAAGCGTCGAATTTGGATATTCTCACCCACTTTCGAAATTAATGCCTGACGAGCCTCTTCAACTGTTTGAGAATCACTAATCGACAATCCACTAATCACTTCAACCGATGCTGGCTTATTAGCTAAAATCACTTTAACTACGCCATCTGCAAAACTCTGGAAATTACTATCTTTAGCAACAAAGTCAGTTTCAGAGTTAATTTCCAGAATAACCGCTGTGCTGCCTTCTACCCTGACCATCACTGCGCCATCAGCCGTTACACGGCTAGATTTTTTATCCGCTTTAGCCGCACCCGACATGCGCATCAGTTCTGCTGCTGCTTCAATATCACCATTGCACTCAACCAGTGCTTTTTTACATTCCATCATTCCCGAACCTGTGCGTTCGCGGAGTTCTTTAACTAAAGATGCTGTTACAGCCACTTCAATGCCTCGCTATATTTATCTTGAGTCTCTTAACCTTTAAAAGCTTAAGAGAATTTATTAATTCGTACTAAATTTAAGTATCTTTAAGTTTGGGCTACATGTCAGAACAAACTAAAAGAGGGTTGTTGCTTAATACCCGATTCACTTCTCAGTCAACCGGGTACCGAGGTTTCTATTACTCTTTGCCGTCAGCTTTATCTGCTGAAGGTTCTACTGCCTTTTTAGTGGCCGCTTTTTTCACTGCCGCTTTTTTGGGTGCTGCTTCAGTTACCACTGCTTCTGGTACTTCGGCA
>JBLHWR010000012.1:0-27372 GCA_047629275.1 Gammaproteobacteria bacterium | reverse complement strand
TATTCGCAGTAATGGCGAAATCCGCTGGATTAGCGAGCGCAATAAGGCTCAGCAGCTCAAAAACGGAAAAGTCTTCCAGACACTAGGGGTGATCCAGGATATTACTGAGCAAAAAAAAACCGAACAGACATTACTCTTATCCAGAGATACGTTAGAGCAGCAGGTGCTGGAGCGTACCCAAGAGTTAAGTAGTTCGGTCAAACAACTAGAGGAGCAAATCGAAGAACGTAAAAAAGTTGAAACCGAGCTTGATTTTTTGGCTAACCACGATGCATTGACTGGGTTGCCCAGTCTTCGATTGTATAAAGACCGACTCGAAAGTTCGCTAGCGGTTGCTCGTAGAAGTGCTCAGATGACCGCGGTCATGTTTCTTGATCTTGATGGTTTCAAAACAGTCAATGATACGATGGGTCATGAGGGGGGCGATCAGCTATTAACTGTCATGGCAAAGCGCATTCAAAAGGAAGTTTGTGAAACCGATACAATCGCAAGAATTGGTGGGGATGAATTTATCATTATTTTGTCAGATTTATCGAACATACCAGACATAAAAAAAATTGCAGTCAAAATTATTAAGACAATCTCTCAGCCTGTTTTGATCTATAAAACCGAAGTAGCGGTAAGTGCCAGTATCGGCATCGCTTTGTATCCTGAGCATGGTGCTACTTCAGATCAGTTAATGCGGGCAGCTGATAAGGCTATGTATGAAGTGAAAAAATCAGGTAAAAATAATTTTGGATTTGCAAATATTAATGAATTAAAAACAACCTTACCTAACGATTGATTAAAGCATTAGCAAGCTAGTTAGCAGTGAAATATACGGCTAACTAGCGAGGTTTCTATCTAAACAGACACGCATTCCAAGGCTTGGCTTACATCGGCAATTATGTCCTCAATGCTCTCAATACCTACTGAAATTCGTACTAGATCATTACTCACACCTGCTGCTGCCAATTCAGTTTCATTCAACTGTCGGTGTGTGGTTGATGCAGGGTGGCAGGCCAGTGATTTGGCATCACCAATGTTGACTAGACGTAAAATCATTTGTAATGCATCAATAAATTGGGCTCCCGCTTCCGCACCACCCTCAATCCCAAAGCTGAGAATGCCAGAAGCCTTGCCACTTGTAATTTTTTCTGACATTGCCTTATAAGGGCTATCAGGGAGCGTCGCATAGTTTACCCAAGCCACTTTTTTATGATCATTCAGATACTGAGCTAGTTTTTCTGCATTTTCGCAATGTCTTTCCATGCGTAAGCCCAATGTTTCTAATCCCTGTAATATTTGAAATGCATTCATTGGCGAAATAGCCGCACCGGTATTTCGCAAAGGGACTACTCTGCATCGGCCAATATAGGCAGCTGGCCCTAGAGCGTCGGTGTAGACAACGCCATGGTAAGAAGGATCTGGTTCGTTCAATACAGGGAAACGTTCTTTATTAGCGACCCAGTCAAACTTACCTGAATCAATGATTACACCACCAATCGAAGTACCATGACCGCCAATGTATTTAGTTAACGAGTGGACTATAATGTCAGCCCCCTTTTCGAATGCTTGACATAGGAAGGGCGTAGCCACCGTATTATCGACAATAACAGGAACACCATGTCGATGAGCAATTTCAGCTAGCTTTTGAATATCAACAATATTGCCAGCAGGGTTTCCGATCGATTCGCAGAAGATAGCCTTAGTTTTGCTATCAATTGCATTTTCAAACCCTTCAAAATCATCGTGAGACAAGAGGCGTACTTCGATACCTTGTTTAGGCAATGAATGGGCGAATAAATTGTACGTTCCACCATAAAGCTGACTGGTGCTAATGATATTATCACCCACTTCACAAATGCATTGAATAGCATAAGTAATAGCAGCCATACCAGACGCCACGGCTAGGCTTGCGATGCCTCCCTCCATGGCTGCGAGTCGCTGCTCTAGTACATCGGTGGTCGGGTTCATGATTCGAGTGTAAATGTTGCCTGGTACCTTCAGGTCAAATAGATCTGCCCCATGCTGTGTGTTATCAAAAGTATACGAACTAGTTTGATAAATAGGGACGGCTGCGGCTCTAGTTGTTGCCTCAGATTCATAACCGTGATGTAGTGCAAGTGACTCCAGTTTCATTGATTTTATCCCATAAGTAAAAAAACAGGCAGGTACTATAGCCGAGTGATATTAGGTCGATAAATGATATTTACAAATACACTATTCATAACTGAAATATAAAAAATCATTCTATATAAGAAAGTTATGAAGAATTCTAATATCGACTTATTTTAATGAAGCAGAGTGAAAAGTTTACGCCGACATTTCTGGACAGCGGGGTGTTCGCCGCCGAGTATGTCGAATAAAACAAATAACCCTTTACGAGCCGCGCCGTCTTGAAATTGTAGATCTGTCTGTACCACCGCCAATAGACAATCCATAGCGGACTCATGATCACCTTGAGCCGATAAATGAGTGCTTTTATGTAACAAGGCAGCCAGATTTTTGGGGTCTTTGGCCAAATCGCTTTCAATATCTTCCAGCGATGGAATGCCTTCTAGCTGCGCAGATAGGTCGATTATAGCCAATAGCTTGACCGCTTCTTGCTTTTTCTTATCGTCTTCGCTGAGTGAATCGAGCAAAGCCAGAGCACTATCTTTGTCGCCTTGAGACAGTACTACGCTTGCCATACTGATTTTGAGATCAGCATTGGTTGGGTCTAGAGCAAGCGCTTGATTCAACATCGCTAAACCTTCTTCTGTATTACCTTGTTCGAAAGCTGCATTAGCGGCATTCATTAGGTTGTCTGATTCATTAGTAATGTACTGGTCAATGAAGGCACGTATCTCTGATTCCGGCAACACGCCCATTTTTTCACCAACAATTTTTCCATCAACAAAAAGCTTCATAGTTGGCAGGCTTTTTATTCCAAAATGGCCCGCTAACTCCTGTTCTTCGTCACTATTGACCTTAGCGAGTATAAATTTCCCGCCATATTCTTCTGCAAGCTTTGCTAACATAGGCATTAGGGTTTGGCAGGGTTGACACCAGTCAGCCCAAAAGTCGACCAATACGGGCACTTTGAGGGAGTTTTCAAGTACGATTGATTGGAAATTTTGGGCGTTTACATTGTGAATATAAGGTGACTCGCTCATAATACTGTTTCCGAAAAATTGATTGAGTATTTTAGGCGACATACTCACAATTACAAGTACGATAACACTATAATTTGGCGCTGCTATCACCAGCCAAAATGATGAACCAACGGGTAACACTACTTTTGAATAATCCATATGATGCCGCTTCGATCGAAGTTCTAACGGGACTTGATCCTGTTAAAAAGCGTCCGGGTATGTACACGGACACCACTCGGCCGAATCACCTTGCACAGGAAGTGATCGACAATAGTGTCGATGAAGCTATTGCTGGCCATGCGACTGAAATAGGCATCATCCTGCATGCTGATCAGTCATTAAGTGTCATTGACGATGGGCGTGGTATGCCGGTTGATATCCATCCCCAACAGGGTATTCCGGGTGTCGAAGTCATCCTCACAAAACTGCATTCTGGGGGTAAATTCTCTAACAAAAACTATCAATTCTCGGGTGGTTTGCATGGTGTGGGTATATCAGTTGTCAACGCGTTATCAAGAAAGCTAGATGTTCGTGTCCGCCGGGATGGAAAAGAGTTTTTAATTGGATTTGAAAATGGTGATAAAACGGTCGATTTGAAAGAAATTGGTACTGTAGGCAAAAAGAACACTGGCACTACTATCCGCTTTTGGCCCGCATCAGAATATTTTGACAGCGCAATTTTCTCCGTATCAAAGCTGAAACACATATTACGAGCTAAGGCTGTTTTATGTCCAGGTTTGCGCGTTAAATTCTATGAAGAAAAGACTACGGATTCTTTTGAATGGTATTACGAAGACGGACTCTCGGATTATCTGCTGGATGCTTTAGCGGGCTTTGAGTTATTACCTGCAGTGCCTTTTGTGACATCCATCAAGGGTGAGCATGAAGCGGCAGAATGGGCAATACTCTGGCTGCCGGCAGGTGGAGAAGCGATTACAGAAAGCTATGTGAATTTAGTTCCCACAGCGCAAGGTGGTACACATGTTAATGGACTGCGTACGGGCATTACCGATGCGATTAGAGAATTTTGTGAATTTCGAAGCCTGCTACCGCGAGGGATTAAAATAGCGCCTGATGATGTCTGGGACAAAGTGAGCTACATTCTTTCAATAAAAATGTCTGACCCACAATTTTCGGGTCAAACAAAAGAGCGCTTATCGTCTCGTGAAACAGCTGCTTTTGTTTCCGGTATTGCTAAAGATGCTTTCAGTTTATGGTTAAACCAGCATGCTGATACGGGTGATTTACTGGCGCAAATGGCGATTTCAAGCGCACAAAAAAGACTTAAAAGCGCTAAGAAAATTGTCCGCAAGAAAATTACATCTGGCCCCGCATTGCCCGGCAAACTCGCTGACTGTAGCAGCCAGGATGTAACTCGCACGGAATTATTTTTGGTCGAAGGTGATTCGGCAGGTGGTTCTGCCAAGCAAGCTAGGGATCGAATCTTTCAGGCCATTATGCCCCTGCGCGGCAAGATTCTAAATACTTGGGAAGTTTCTTCTGATCAGGTACTAGCGTCTCAGGAAGTTCATGACATCTCAGTGGCTATCGGTGTTGATCCCGCCTCTGATGACATTTCTAATTTACGATATGGCAAGATATGCATTCTGGCTGATGCAGACTCCGATGGATTACATATAGCAACGCTATTGTGTGCTTTATTCTTAAGGCATTTTCAGCCTTTGGTTGAACAAGGGCATGTGTATGTTGCTAAGCCTCCATTGTATCGAATAGACATCGCTAAGGATAAGTATTATGCCTTAGACGAAGCCGAGCGAGATGGCATTATTGATCGATTAACCGCTGAAAAAAGAAAAGGAAAAATCTCTGTAACTCGATTTAAAGGTTTGGGAGAAATGAACCCAATGCAACTTCGCGAAAGTACCATTGCACCTGATACCCGTCGTTTAGCTCAGTTAACGATGGAGCCTGGTGACAATACCTTCGAAATTATGAATATGATGTTGTCCAAAAAGCGTGCCGCAGACCGTAAAGATTGGTTGCAGGCAAAAGGCGATTTGGCGGAGATATAGAAATGTCTGGAAATTTAGAACTTAATTACGAAGGCGTAGAAAAAGAACCTCTGAGTGTTTTCACAGAGAAAGCTTATCTCGATTATTCGATGTATGTCATTTTAGACAGAGCATTGCCGCATATCGGCGATGGCTTAAAACCAGTCCAAAGGCGTATTATCTATGCCATGTCAGAGCTTGGATTATCCGTTAGCTCAAAACATAAAAAATCGGCGCGAACCGTTGGTGACGTGTTGGGAAAATTTCATCCACATGGTGATACGGCCTGCTATGAAGCCATGGTTTTAATGGCTCAAGATTTTTCTTATCGCTATCCATTAATTGATGGTCAGGGTAATTTTGGTTCTCCGGATGATCCAAAATCGTTTGCAGCAATGCGTTATACGGAATCACGCTTATCAGGTATTTCAAAATTACTGTTACAAGAATTAGGCCTTGGAACGGTCGACTGGGTTCCAAATTTTGATGGAACGATGCAAGAGCCTTCATTATTACCCGCTCGGCTACCCCATATTTTGCTTAATGGTACAACGGGAATCGCGGTAGGTATGGCTACGGATTTACCACCACACAACCTGCGCGAAGTGGCAAATGCCTGTATTCAGTTATTGGATAATTCTCGAACTACTCTAGATGAACTGCTTGAGTTAGTTAAAGGGCCAGATTATCCAACTGATGCTGAAATCATTACACCCAATGAAGAGCTTCGCTCGATGTATGAAACGGGCCATGGCTCTATCCGCATTCGATCTCTCTATGAGCGTGAAGATGGTGACATTATTCTCACCGCATTGCCACATCAGGTGTCGGGTGCCAAAGTGCTAGAACAAATAGCGCAGCAAATGTTGGCGAAGAAATTACCGATGGTGGATGACTTGCGCGATGAGTCTGATCATGAAAACCCAACTCGACTGGTCATTGTGCCGCGCTCAAATCGAGTGGATGTTGATGCGCTAATGCGCCATCTGTTTGCAACAACTGATCTAGAAAAAACCTATCGTGTTAATATGAATGTGATTGGCACTAATGGCCGGCCACAGGTTAAAAATCTTAAACAAATTTTACAGGAGTGGATCGCTTTTCGAGTCAGTACTGTGCGCAGACGGCTTGAATGGCGATTGGATAAAGTCGACAAACGCCTACATATTCTGGATGGATTACTAGTTGCATTCTTAAACTTAGATGAAGTTATTCGAATCGTTCGTTACGAAGAGGATCCAAAAGCTGCTTTAATAAAGACTTTCAATATTTCAGAGATTCAAGCGGAAGCTATTCTCGAAACAAAGCTGCGCCATCTGGCCAAACTAGAAGAGATGAAAATTCGTGCAGAGCAAGATGCACTTCAACTGGAAAAGCAATCACTTGAAAAGTTACTGGGTTCAGAGCGTCGGCTAAAAACCTTGATCAAAAATGAAATTATTGAAGATGCTGAAGCCTATGGTGACGATAGGCGTTCACCTATTGTGAGCCGACAAATGGCGAAAGCAATGGATGAAAATGAACTCATACCATCAGAAGCCTTGACTGTAGTACTATCCGCCGCTGGCTGGGTGAGAGCCGCCAAAGGACATGATATTGATGCCTTAGGCTTGAGTTATAAATCAGGTGATAGCTTTCAAGGCATGGCTCAGGGCAAAAGCAATCAAAGTGCTGTATTTATTGATTCGCATGGGCGTAGCTATGCATTATCTGCCCACAGTTTGCCATCCGCCAGAGGGCAGGGAGAGCCACTGACCGGTCGGTTTAAACCAGCGGCTGGTGCTGAGTTCGTCGATTGTTTAATGGCCCGTAATGATCAACTGTTCTTGATGACGACTTCTCATGGTTATGGTTTTTTATGCTTTTTTGAAGATATGCTGACGCGTAATAAAAACGGTAAAGCTTTAATTAGCATTTCCAGTGGGGCAAAGCTGATTCGCGCTAACTTAATTAAAAGTGTTGAAACAGATGTTGTTGTGTCGATTACTAGTGACGGTTATATCGGTCTGGTTGACGCAAAAGCAATTCCACAGCTGTCGAAAGGTAAGGGTAATAAAATTCTAGGTGTGCCACCCAAGCGTCTTAAGTCAGGCGAAGAAATTGTGAGTTATGTGGTCTGTTTATCGGCTAAACAAACGTTGATTATTCACTCCGGTAAGAAATATAAAACAATGTCATTGAGAGATCTCGAAGAGTATCGAATTGAGCGCGGCAAACGAGGACAGAAATTACCGCGTGGTTATCAAAACGTAACTGATGTCGAAGTGACTGATTAGCAATAATAGGGGCCAGTGATGATTGCTCACTGGCTGTGTTGATGTCAGCAGGCAATGATTCTTCACATAGAAGAGAAGTCATAATTGAGATTTTTAGTGGGTGCCTGAAGAAAATCGCCGTGAACAAAATCAATTCTCAGGCCCCATAACACACTGAGTAGAGCCGCACTGTTGACACCTGGCGTAATAGCTCTCACTTTCATTTTGGAAGCCTCCATGCCAAATTTGCGAACAATATCCTGATTGATGCTATTTTGAGCTAGTTTTTCCATGTAGGTGAGACTAATTTGAATATAGTCTGCATTAATATGTTTGAATAATTGGAAAGGGTTAGCTTGCGTTCCAAACTCATCGAATCCAAATTGACAATGGCTTTGTTTTAATCCATCAAAAAGTTTTTTTGTGGCTTTAAGCTGATTAACTGCATGAGTTTCATTGACCAGAAATACGAGTTGCTCGCCTGATACATTCGATTTAATGAGATTATCAGAAACCCAGCGCGCGAAGCTGGGGTCTAAAATTGAGTTAACACTCAGTGGAATAAAGAATTCAAGTTGTCGGGATTTTTTATTGGATTCTGCAATCTTTTTGATGACGTTTAATACCATCCAGCGATCAAGCGTTTTAGCAATGCCCGTACGTTCGGCCACAGCTTGATAGTTGTCGCGAACCATTGGTTTTCCATCAACATCCATTAAAGCCAGACTTGATATATATCGTTCACCCGCTTCGGATTTAATGCTCATCAGAGGTTGGTAAAGCTCGCTAATGCAGTTCTCAGAAACGGCACGCTTGAGAGATTGGGCAATCACATCATCCGCTTCTTCTTGACTCATTTCGCCTAGTTTTGGCACATATAGTCTGGATCGATTGCCACCTTCTTTTTGAGCTTCATCGCAAGTTTTCTCTGCACGATTCATCATTTTATTTGCATTATCTGGAGAAACTTCGTCGATGTAACACACCGAAGTACTGCAGGTTATACCGAATGATTGATCATTAATTTCAGAAATATGCTGCTCGACCAAAACAGGAATGTTTGATGATAAAACTTCGAATGATTTTTTATCAGTAATGATACTTAGAATGACGTAGGAGTAGGCACCAAAGCGAGCCAAAATTTGGTCCGTCGTGGTATTTTCTTGCAAGATTTTGGCGATGTTGGTTATTAAAATATCGGAACCTGAGATACCAATGGTTTTGCGTATCGACTCAAAATTATCAATCGAAATATATAAGATAGCGTAGCGCTGAATACCGTTAACCGCTTTCGAAATTGCAATGTTTAACTCATTCATATAATACTGGCGATTATATAAGCCGGAGACCAAATCGTGCTGATGAAGATAGTTAATCTGCTTTTCAAGTTCGGTGGTGTCGGTTACAGAACGAATCAAAATTTGAGTGCAAGGTTCACCGTCAAAACGGGCCCTAGAAAACTCTAACGTTGCTTCGATAGCCTCACCATTATCGAGTAATAGTTGAAGATTTAGCTGATTTTTTTCGTATTTGCTCTGACTCAACGCGCGTAGAAAAGTTTTGATTTCGTCTTGCTGGCTTACCGCTACCATATCGACAATGGGGACGCTCTCAAGCTCATTAAAATCGGTTTTGCCAAATACTTCTAGATACACTTCATTGGCATAAATATGCATGCCCTCGTAAAGATAGGCTACCGCATCCTTCGAGTTGGCGAGCAACGATAGACAACGCTTTTCGTTTTCCATTAACTCGAATTCCATTTGTTTTGCTTTGCGCCACATCGACAGACTCAAAGTTTCTCGCTTTATGACTTGAAGGAGATGCTTTAGATTGGCTGAAGAGACGACATCCTGTGCGCCTTCGTTAATAGTCCGAACCATTACCTCGGCGGTGAGATTATTGGTCATTGCAACCAGTCCAATGTGACGACCACACTCACTGATCAGCTGTTGTACCTGTTTTAAGGTGAAGTCCGATATATCGAGGGAAAACAATACTAGGTCGAAAGTTTTGCTTTCAAGTATGGCATACACGCCTTCGCTATCTTCGGCAAATTCGGCGCGTACTTGGAGGCCGGTTGCACGTAAAGAACTCGTTATTTTTTCAGCCTTGTGCAGGCTGTCATCAATAATAAGTATCCGTATCAATTTTACTACATCAGAATCCATAAAGTTTTCAAGCTGTCACCCGTTAGTTGGTTATCATAACGTAATTTATCATCAGTCCATCAAAATTTGGGTTTTTTGCTGTTAAATTGACTTATATTTTGACGAGTAGATTTCTTCTGTGACAAGGCGTTAGCTTTTCTAATCAAAGATATGTCTCATTGCCACCGGATCGGCTATTATGCCGTTCTCTTTTAAAAATATGTCAGAGTCAAACATCATGGCTAGTTACAACACCAGCGAATTTCGAAGTGGATTAAAAATAATGGTCGATGGCGATCCTTGTTCAATTATTGAAAATGAATTCGTAAAGCCAGGCAAAGGCCAAGCATTTAGCCGAGTTAAAATCCGCAATTTAAAAAATGGTCGGGTACTGGATAAGACATTTAAATCGGGTGAAACAATGGATGCTGCTGATGTTATCGACATTGAAATGCAGTATCTATACAACGATGGCGAATTCTTTCACTTCATGGTGCCCGAAAATTACGAACAGCATGCAGCAGATGAAAACGCAGTCGGTGATTGTCGCCTTTGGTTGAAAGCTCAGGATATTTATGAAGTTACGCTCTATAACGGTATTCCTATTGGCGTAGCGCCTCCTAATTTTGTTGAATTAGAAGTAACAGAAACTGACCCAGGACTGAGGGGCGACACCGCCCAAGGGGGCACTAAGCCTGCAACGCTAGAAACGGGCGCAATTGTAAAGGTACCTTTGTTTATCGAAATTGGTGAAGTGCTTCGAATCGATACGCGCTCTGGCGACTACATGTCACGGGTCAAAAAATAGAGCTCAAGCATCATGGCTTGGCAACCTTCAGCTTCATTTACAGCTATCAAGCAAAGAGCCCGAATTTATCGTCAGATTCGGGCCTTTTTTGATGCACGAGCGTATTTTGAAGTTGATACTCCCCTGTTATCGCCTACGACCAATACCGATGCCAATATCGAATCAATAAAAGCGTCGAATTTAGGGCAGACACTTTATCTACAAACATCTCCCGAATTTGCAATGAAACGTCTACTCGCGGCTGGCAGTGGCTCAATTTACCAGATATGCCATGCGTTTCGTGAAGGCGAAAAAGGTCGTCGGCATAATCCAGAATTCACCCTATTGGAATGGTATCGAGTTGGATTTGAATACCAGGAGTTAATGGATGAAATTGAGTGCCTAATCGATGACATCAGTGGTGAGTCAAACCAATATCAGCGAATTAGCTACCGACAGTTAGTACTTGATCATATTAGTGTTGATATCGATACAATCAAATTATTAGCTTTAAGACAAAAAGTCGATCAACACATACCTGGAACCCGTAGTTCTGAGTTGGACGTTGATCAATGTCTTGATTTGTTGATTAGTCTTGCCATAGCACCGAAAATAAAAGGTTACGTTTTTGTCTATGACTATCCAATTTCACAGGCGTCATTGGCCCGAGTGAAGGTAAGTGAACCGACTGTTGCGGAACGCTTTGAGTTATTCCATAACGGATTAGAATTAGCGAATGGTTTTTCAGAGCTTTGTGATAGTTCGCAGCAACGGCAGCGTTTTGAAGGGGATAATAATCGCAGATTAGACGCTGGGTTAGAGCCGTATCCAGTGGATGAATTATTGCTTTCAGCGCTGGACTCTGGATTGCCCGAGTGTGCAGGTGTTGCGATTGGGTTGGACCGGCTGATGATGGTTTTGCTTGAAAAGAATTCTATTGATCAGGTTTTGAGTTTTGTTGAGTAGGTTACTTTGTACGATGGCTCCTTAAACCTGCAATAGTGTTACACATTGATTCTTTGGTAATTCGACTATTGCTCTTCAGTTAATGCGCAAATTACGGCTAGCAGCTAGAAAATATTGGTTATCAATGACTGTAAAGCTTTTTAGGTTGCAGTTGACGCGTCATCCACAGTGAAATGGCCAATGGCCTCTCCCATTTTAACCACTAGTCCAGCCCGAAATTCAGCCGACCACTCTACATTGGGGGGCGTCAATAATATAACCGTCGACCCCATATTAAAGCGACCCATCTCTTCTCCCTTTTTATAACTGTTTTGATTGTCTGAATAATCGAAGTTAGATATTTTCTTACCTCTGGGTGGTGTAACCAAGCCACTCCATACCGTCTCTATAGCCGCGACGTTTATTGCGCCAACTAGCACCATGACGATTGGCCCTGCATCGGTAGAAAATAAACAAACGAGCCGTTCGTTGCGGGCAAATAGACGAGGAATATTTCTGACTGTCCACTGCGCAACACTGAATAGTCGACCTGGCACATGCACCATTTTTTTCAGTAAACCATCCATCGGCATGTGCATTCGATGGTAGTTGTAGGGTGCTAGGTAAACCGTGGCAAAGCGGCCATCTTTAAACAAAGAGGCTAGGGCTTCATCACCACCCACTAGTTCCTTGACCGTATAGTGATGATTTTTCGCCTGAAAAATTTGATCGTCATGAATAGATCCAGTTTCTGATACGGTGCCGTCAGCAGGGCAGGCGAGTGTATTAGCGCCCATTGCTATCGGACGCGCGCCTGCTTTTAATGGACGTGTGAAAAACTCATTAAATGTTTGGTAGGCCTTGGTATCTGGGAATTCAGCCTCGCTCATATCGACATTGAATTTTTTAATAAACCAATTGATCATTGGTTGCGCAATGCTGGGACTGGATAAGCGTGTCGCAAAATATACAGCACGTGACACCATATGATGAGGAAAAGCGTAAAATAGAGTGGCTTTAAGCTTTTCTTTCTGGTTATTGTCCATATTGTGTCGCTCGAATTATTTTTTGACTGTCATTAATATGACTTGTGACGAATCATTATCAAACTGAAGTACGACTTCTACTTCATCACCAATTTTTAAATCTCTGGTTGGCTTTATTAGCATTAGGTGCATGCCACCAGGTTTTAAAAAAGCCATTCCGTTTGCTTCCACTACCAAACTTTTGATTGGGTGCATGCTCATCACACCATCATTGTTAATAGTTTGATGAATTTCTACTTTTTTGAAAGCATTGCTACTAACTGAAACGATGGTTGCAGTATTATCGTCATGGTTCATTAACTGCATGTACCCTGCGCGCATTGGCATGGCTGGTGGGAGGTTTTTGATCCAAGCATCAGTCACGGATAGCGGTTGTGCAAAACCAGGCACAGAGATAATTAGAAAAGTTACTAATGCGATAAAACGGTTCATGAGTAGGTCCAATAGTTAAAGATTAGTTGAGATGGTTATTCAGAAAAAATGCAGAAAGTCTCTAGTAGTGCTCAATGATTTTAGTCATATCTCGAGCCATAGCGAGTGCATCATGTGGCGCACTAAATAAACCAGAAAATTCAGCTTGTGGATTGACTAAGACAATAGCGCCACTATGCGATACAAAATAAGATGTCTGATCGTCACTAGTCTTTTCCAGTTTGTGAGCGATGCCGATAGATGCTGTTAGCTTTTTGAGTTCTGGTAGTGCTGCTGTGGCACCAATAAACGATGGGTTAAAATACTCAACATAACTTTTTAGTATCGTTAGGGTATCTCTGTCTGGGTCAACCGATATAAAAGTAACTTGAATGTCTTCACGCACATGTTTGTCATCTATAGCTTCCATCATTTCTGCCATGGCTTGCAAACTAATGGGGCAGATGTCTGGGCAGTGGGTGTAACCAAAAAATAGTAAACTCCATTTCCCTTTTAACTGCTGTAATCCAAAAGGTTGATTATTTTGGTCGTGTAACTCGAAATCAACCAGTGGTTTAGCCTGCTCACCAAACCAACGGCCTACTTCAAGTTTGATTGGCTTTGAGTCTTGGGCAAACCACGAACCACCTATGCCAAGCACCAATGCAATTAAAGCGATGATATACGGAGCGGATTTTCTCATGTTTTAAGCCTGGCTGTATGGTTGTATGGTTGTTTGTAGCGTTGTGTTAATAACTGAACCCAGATGTTATTAGACTAGCACTCTGTTTGATTACAGATTGAATAGTGTAGAATAATGGCATTATATTTTAATTGGTTTGAAACTCAACGTGTCTGATCTGGAAATGCTTAAAAAGTTGTTTACTATTCGGGACTTCATTCGCTGGGGTAGCAGTGAATTCAATCGACATCACCTAAGTTTTGGTCATGGATTCACTACTGCTTTGGACGAAGCTAGGTATTTAGTACTGCATACTCTAGCATTGCCCATTGACTGGCCCGATAATTATTTGGATTGCCAACTCACTGGCACAGAGCGCGAGCAAGTGATTGATATTTTGAAACAACGCGTTAACTCTCGTCAGCCGGCAGCTTATATTACACATGAGTCTTGGTTCTGTGGTTTGAAGTTTTACGTTGATGAGCGAGTATTGGTGCCACGCTCACCGATAGCCGAACTTATTTCAAATCAATTCGAACCTTGGATTGGTGGTCAACCGGTTAACCGGATTCTAGACTTATGCAGTGGCAGTGGTTGTATCGCCATTGCTTGTCAGTATGCCTTTGAAGCAGCAGATGTCTGTGCATCTGACATTTCTGCGGACGCACTCGAAGTGGCGGCCATTAACCGAAGTGAGCATGACCTAGATGAATATTTGACGCTCTATCAGTCAGATTTATTTGACGATATTCCAGTACAACAATTTGATATTATTGTCAGTAACCCACCCTATGTTGATGCAGAAGATATGAACGCATTAACGGCTGAGTTCGAATGCGAACCAGCTCTAGGTCTGGCGGCAGGAGACGATGGTTTATTATTAGTCAATCGTATGCTGGCACAGGCTGGTGACTATCTAAGTGATCACGGCGCCCTGTTTATTGAAGTTGGAAACTCGCAGGCAGCAATGATGGAGAAATATGTGTTTCTACCAATGACCTGGGTTGAATTCGAATATGGTGGCGGTGGTGTCTGTTGTATTCAAGCACTTGATTTGAAGCATCACCAAAAAATGATCGAATCGGTGAACTCCTTATAACCAAGTTAGTGTAAATTTTAGATAGGTATTCAATATGGCATGGTGGGGTAAGGCGCTTGGCGGCGCATTTGGTTTCATGGTTGGCGGACCTCTGGGGGCATTAATGGGGGTTGCTTTTGGTCACAATTTTGATCGAGGCATGACCGGTATTGGGCAGTCAGACTGGAAAGTCGGCATTGGCGGTAATCAAGATCGAGTTCAAGCAGCTTTCTTTACGGCAACTTTTTCGGTCATGGGATATATCGCAAAAGCCGATGGAAAAGTCACTCGAGACGAGATCAGATTAGCCGAAGAGGTTATGCGGCAGCTTGGGTTAGATGGTGAAATGCGCGAATCAGCGAAGAAACTATTTAATGAAGGTAAATCGGACGACTTTCCGATTGATGAAATTCTGGATCAATTCAAGTCAGAGTTAAAGCGTCGGACAACGCTGACCCAGATGTTTCTTGAAATACAGCTTCAAGCCGCCTATGCCGACGGTGTAATGGATCCATCAGAAGCAAAGGTATTGGCGCATATTTGCCAACGTTTAGGTATTCCATTGGCTCAGTTGAAACGAATGGAAGAGATGCTCAAAGCTGGCTTTGGTGGGCAGCGCCAAGCGTCATCAGGACAATCCAGTTTGCCAGATGCATACGCTATTGTTGGTGTTGTTAAATCAGTTAGTGATGCCGATCTAAAGAAAGCTTACAGACGTCTGATGTCTCAGCATCACCCTGATAAACTGGTTGCAAAGGGACTGCCTGACGAAATGATCAAAGATGCTACGGCCAAAACTCAGCAGATAAAAAGTGCTTATGAGCTTATACGAGAGTCTCGTGGTATTTAGCTCGCACATTGAGTTCAGTGGACTGATATGAAGAAGCTTTATACTCACGAAAATCGCATGATCATTTTCAATTTGAAAAATGTCATGCAAGGTGAGGGTATTGAATCGATAGTGATGAATGAATATTCATCTGGTGGCGCTGGTGACCTATCAACTTTTGATACTTGGCCAGAGCTTTGGATTGAAGAGGATGCTCAGTTTGAGCGCGCCGAAAAAATTCTAAATAATATTGTTTCAAATACTCAAGACGAGTATTGGTTTTGTCGAGGTTGTCAGGAGAAAAATGACGCCGCATTTAAGTTATGTTGGCGTTGTGGTCATTCGATTTAATGTAAAAACACCCTGTTACCTTAAATGAGTATAAATTTGCGTTAATGTAAATCAGGTGGAGTCAAACGTTAAAACAACCTTAGTTATTATCGACCAGACTTACTCAATATTCGGTTTCATTATTTTCGATTTGATTAATAGGGCTTAAACGAATAGCTGTATTTCTGCACTCAGCGCAACTTGATATGAGGTGTTGTGCCCTGCTCAAGAGTCATTACGCTGATTTTGACGTAATAAACAACAGGATGTGTCATAAATACTTCTCTATTTCGTTTTTTAATGCGGTGTTAATAGCACCCAAGCACAAGTTGCTGTAATATTCAAATTTGTAGCACCATTGGTGTTATCCACGATTTTTTGCCGCACGACACCAAGACCGTTCAGCTATTAATTTATGACAATTTTCTGAGACAATTTTCTTAGTTAATTTCCTTAATGAATATTTTCAGAGCCAACAATATGAGTTTTGCTTCCCTTGGGTTATCAGACCCAATTCTTCAGGCTGTCACAGCCAATGGATACGATACGCCAACACCGATCCAAGCCCAAGCTATTCCCGCTATTATTGAGGGTAAAGATGTTATGGGCGCAGCCCAAACAGGCACTGGCAAAACAGCGGGTTTTACTTTACCAATTTTAGAACGCTTGTCTCAAGGTGAACGGGCAAAATCGAACCATATACGGGCGTTAATATTAACACCGACTCGTGAACTGGCAGCTCAGGTGCACGAGAGTGTTGTTACTTATGGAAAGAACCTTTCATTGAGTTCGGCTGTAGTTTTTGGTGGTGTAAAGATCAATCCACAAATGATGAAGCTGCGTCGTGGAGTCGATATATTGGTAGCAACGCCAGGACGATTACTCGATCTGCACAACCAGAATGCTGTTAATTTTAGCCAAGTCGAAGTGCTCGTGTTAGATGAAGCCGATCGTATGCTCGACATGGGGTTTATTCACGACATTAAAAAAATTCTGGCAAAATTACCTGCAAAGCGTCAAAACCTATTGTTTTCGGCAACTTTTTCCAACGAAATTCGAAGTCTTGCCAAAGGCATGGTTAATAATCCGGTCGAAATTTCAGTCAGTCCACGTAATACAACCGTCGAATTGGTTGAGCAATTAGTTCATCCTGTTGATAAGGCGCAAAAATCTGCCTTATTAATTCAACTCATTCAAGATGGTAATTGGCGCCAAGTGTTGGTATTTACCCGCACTAAACACGGTGCTAATAAGCTAGCCAAACAGCTTGATAGTCGAGGTATTCGTTCAGCTGCAATCCACGGCAATAAAAGTCAGGCAGCCAGAACCAAAGCATTGTTGGAATTTAAAAATGGTCAAACCCCTGTTTTAGTCGCAACCGATATTGCCGCACGCGGGCTTGATATCGAGCAACTTCCTCATGTGGTTAACTTTGACCTACCTAATGTGCCAGAAGACTATGTACATCGTATCGGTCGTACGGGCCGAGCGGGTGCTAGTGGACAGGCAATATCTTTGGTGAGTGCCGATGAAGTTAAGCTATTGTCAGGGATTGAAAAACTGATTCAGCAAGTATTACCGCGCAAACTGATTGACGGGTTTGAGCCTGATCATAGTGTGCCTGAGACACGATTAAGCGCTAATCCTGTATCGAATAAGCCTAAGAAACCGAAGGTTTGGAACAATAGCGGTGGACGAGCAGGTAGTGGCCATCGATCTCAAGGGAATCAGCGATCTGGCAATACGAATGCTAATTCTGGAAATAATAGTCCTAGAGCTAAGCAAGCATAAATTAGAATGATTGCTGACAGTCACAGTTACTCAATGAGAGTAACTGTGACTGTCAGCAATTTTGATTTATCTAATGAACGTGCTCATGTTCAATTTCTTCAGCGGTTGCTTCTCGAACGCCTATAATCTCAACATCAAAATTAAGCGTAACACCCGCTAAAGGGTGGTTAGCGTCGATAGTGACTTCATTGCCTTCTACGCTTTTTATGGTCACTATTTCTAGCTCACCTTCATCTGTTTCAGATTCAAACTGCATACCTACTTCGACCGATTCGACGCCTTCGAATGAAGCAAGGTCAACGACGTGCATGAGTTCGGTAAAAACTTCGCCATAGCCATCTTCTGGATCTACGCGAACCTTTAATTTGTCGCCCACTTGCTTGCCTTCTAGACCATCTTCTAAGCCTTGAATGATATTGTCAGCGCCGTGCAGGTAGTCCATTGGACCTGACTCTTCAGTACTATCAAGTACCGTCGCCTCATCGTTGGTTAGAGTATAATTAATGCTGACGACCAAATTGTCGGTAATAGTTAAGGACATGGTTTCTCCGGTGAGTAATTTAGATTAGGAATTAAATAAGTGATTGAAAAAAGATTGAAATAAATGATTAGGAATGATCGTTCAGGAAGATGACCAGAAATAAAATAATAGCTTATCATTTTCAAATGGGCTCAACTAGTATTTCAGTGATTTATCCATTAGTTTTTAGCGGGTCTAGATTAGCATTACGTCAAGAAGGGTTTGAGACTCCAATTTTTGTGAAATTTCCACCTTTCTTTCTTCAACATAGCAGTAACAGGCAATGTCGAAGTGGCAGATACTGCTCTTGAAAAATTAGGCAGTATGTCTTTTGCCTATCGATTTATACTTTTTTGACAAACATAGATTTCAATTTCATCGCACCGATGCCATCTATTTTACAGTCGATATCATGGTCGCCATCGACGAGACGAATATTCCTTACCTTCGTGCCGACCTTAACAACTGAAGACGAACCCTTTACTTTTAAATCTTTGATCACGCTTACGGTATCGCCATCTGTTAGCAAATTACCATTAGAGTCTTTTATCACGGATAGAGAATCAGCAACAATAGTGGCATCCTGTGACCACTCATGGGCACATTCAGGGCAAACCAACTGCTGTCGATCCTGATAAGTGAAGGATGAGTCGCAAGCTGGGCAGTTGGGTAAGTCACTCATAATGTGTCCGGGTAATGGTTATTCAATTGTGTATGGTTTAAGGATAGGATAATGCCAGCTTGTTGAATGAATCTCTTGCCCATTATGTTCTTTAAGTAAACTTGCTAATAACTCATAGTCACGAGTGTAATTAAAAAGATGAATGCTGTTTTTTTCAACGATAGGTTTGTAAAATAGTTAGCCATAGATAAGTTTAATAAACTAGTCACCAAAAAAGGTGCACTGAAAAATTCTAAGCAACTGACTGAAGAGATCGATATGGCAGACGCAAGTTTTTATTGGCACGATTATGAAACCTGGGGAGCAAACCCACGAGTTGATAGAGTGGCTCAGTTTGCTGGCATTCGAACGGATAAAAATCTAGAGATTGTTGGCGAACCATTGATGATTTACGCCAAGCCCA
Source organism: Gammaproteobacteria bacterium (assembly GCA_047629275.1). Lineage (GTDB taxonomy): Bacteria > Pseudomonadota > Gammaproteobacteria. The sequence goes on along the minus strand of JBLHWR010000012.1, from coordinate 8,335 downwards.
CTAGCGATTTTTTACCGCATCCTGAGGCCGTATTGATCACTGGTATAACGCCACAACTGGCGAGTGCTGAGGGCCTTCCTGAAGCCGATTTTTTTAGACAGATACACAGTGAATTGAGTCAAGCTAACAGCTGTATTGTTGGCTATAACAATCTCAGATTCGACGATGAAGTTACGCGGTTTGGATTTTATCGTAATTTCCGTGACCCCTATGCGTATAGCTGGCAAAACGGTAATAGTCGATGGGATGTGTTGGATTTACTACGATTAACGCGTGCGCTTCGGCCTGAAGGCATACAGTGGCCGATGAATGACAAGGGTGTTGCTAGCTTTAAGTTAACTGACTTGACGCAAGCCAATGATATCGAGCAACAAGGAGCCCATGATGCCTTAGTGGATGTTAAGGCTACGATTGCGTTGGCGAAGTTGGTGAAACAAAAACAGCCTAAGTTATTTGATTTCTATTTAAATCTTCGAAATAAAAATAAAGCCGCTGAACTACTCAACCTCACTAAGCCGGTCATTCTTTTGCATGTCAGCGGTATGTTCCCCGCCGATCAAGGCTGTCTTGCACCCATATTGCCATTACTGGCAAATCCGACCAATTCTAATGAAATCATTTGTTATAATTTGCGTTTCAATCCTCAAGTTTTATTGAAATTAAGCGCAGAAGAGATTCAAAAAAAGTTATATACCCGAACGCTTGACTTGACTGAAGGTGAACAGCGCTTGCCGTTGAAAGGTGTGCATATCAACAAGTCACCCGCACTGGCACCGGTGTCAACACTGAATGAAACACAGGCACAACAGTGGGGAATTGATTGGAATGAAATTCGAGCTAATCGAGATTTATTACTGTCTGATGCTGATCTTATAAAACGTTTAACAAGTGTTTATAGTGAGGTAAAAGATTATCCATCAGGTGATGCTGACAGCGCACTATACGAAGGATTTATCAACCAACGTGACCGGTTAGTGTGTAATCAAGTGTTAGCTGCAACACCTATTGAGCTCTCTAGTTGGTCTGAAGATTGCTTTCAGGACCGGCGTTTACAAATACTATTATTTCGTTACAGGGCGCGTAATTTCCCACAGTCGTTATCGCCAGAAGAGTCATTACGTTGGCAACGTTTTTGCCAGAGCCGATTGCTTGATGAAGATGACGCAAATGGATTAACGGTGGATCAATTCCAACAGCAACTATTAACCCTCGCGCAGCGTGAGCAGGGTGACAGAGAACAGGCATTGCTGAATAAGCTATCGTTGTGGGCGCAGCAAATATTTAGTTAATGAGTAATCAGCCTGATGACTTAGGCAATTCCTTAATATACAAGTCCTGCTTGCTGTAGGGTATTTCAATTTTTTCTTCGATGAATCGTTTGTAAATTTGGCAGTTAATCAAGTCAATTACGCGACCTTTCAACACTGGTTGGTCGATCCACCCCAATAGTTCAAAGTCGAGACTCGAAGCGCCGAATGTCCGAAATCGGACTCGGGGTTCTGGTTCGCTACAGATCGAATCGTTTGCTATCGCAATATCAGTCAATATGCTTCGAACCAGATCAATATTGCTGCCATAGGCAACACCAACAGCAATTCGTATTCGATATTTTTCGTTTGGTCCGCCGGATTCATTGATAATTTTTGTGTTGCTCATTACTGAGTTTGGAATAATCACTTCAACATCATCACGGGTTAACAGGCGTGTACTGCGAATGCCTATATGTGTAATTTCGCCACGCTCACCTGAATCTAACACGACGAAATCACCTATTTTATAGGGTGCATCCGCCATTATAAAGACGCCAGAAAATAAATTTGCCAGCGTATCTTTTGCTGCAAAACCAACGGCAATACCAACAATCCCTGCTGAGGCGAGCCATGCCGTCATATCAATATTCCAAGTCGAAAATATAATATAGATGGCAAAAATAAAGATGGTGATATTGGCTATATTTTCAAACAATGGCAGTGTTTTAATATGCAGTATGTTGATGTGCTCATCGTTTTTCGCAATGTGACGAAGCAATATTCGAGTGGCCTTGAGTAACAATATCGACCAGATAATTAGTGCAATAGTCTTAAAGAATGAGAAGGCAATGAACTCAACTAAATTTCCCAAGCTTAGGATATAAATGGCAAATGATAAACCCAATAAAATAATACTGCTATAGATTGGGGTATGGAGAAGGTCGATCAGCTGATCATCGATATCAACTTTAGTTTTAGTGGCCAGACGTTTCAGCGTGGTGATAATGAAACGGTCAAATATCCAAGCAATTATGAAGGAAGCCAAGATAATAACCAAAGCCTGGATCCAGAGATTATCACTAAAGTAGCCTAGATAGGGTCGAATTGAGTCTTGTATTTGGCTAAGCATGTGGATCCCATTTATCTTTTAGAAGTGAACAATCAACAATCTAGTTTGCCAATTAGACCTAAGGTGGTCAAGATAGATTGATGTCCACTTTTTTGTAGTAGGATTTTTTGAATAAATCATTACGCCACAGATAGAATTTAATGCCTCCAGTATGCTGGTTTTTTAACACTCAATAATATTCACCGCTAATCCACCACGAGACGTTTCTTTATATTTTGTCTTCATATCTGCCCCAGTTTCACGCATAGTTTTAATGACTTTATCAAGTGATACAAAATGCTGGCCGTCGCCTCGCATCGAGATACGCGCTGCATTGATGGCTTTTACCGACGCCATGGCGTTGCGTTCGATACAGGGGACTTGTACCAGTCCACCAATAGGGTCACAGGTTAATCCTAGGTTATGTTCCATGCCAATTTCAGCCGCGTTTTCGGCTTGTTCTGGCGTGCCACCTAGCACCTCAGTGAGTGCGCCAGCCGCCATGGAACAGGCACTGCCGACTTCACCCTGACAACCGACTTCGGCACCAGATATAGATGCATTTTCCTTATATAAAATGCCGATAGCTCCAGCGGTTAACAGAAAGCGAACAATGCCATCGTCATTGGCATGGGGGAAAAAATTATAATAATAATGCATCACAGCAGGTATTATGCCCGCTGCTCCATTAGTAGGGGCGGTGACAACTCGACCGCCAGCAGCGTTTTCTTCATTCACTGCTAGGGCATACAAGTTGACCCAATCGAGTGACGTGAGTGGATCTTTTTCGGTTATTTCTGGTTGCGTGGTTAGTTTGCGATAAAGATCAGCTGCCCGACGTTTGACTTTAAGACCACCGGGTAATATGCCTTCGTTTAGGCAGCCATTGGTGACACAGGTTTGCATGACTTTCCATATATTTAGCAATCCACTTCGAATTTCTTCTTCACTGCGCCAAACTTTTTCGTTCTCCATCATTACGTCACTAATGCGCATGTCGTGATTTGCGCAGTGAATCAGCAAGTTAACGGCGGAAAGAAAAGGGTAGGGTTGTTTGGTATCATCTTCTTTAATTCGATCACTGCCAGCGGCTGTTTCATCGACGATAAAACCACCGCCAACCGAATAAAAAGTAGCGTTACGTAATTCTTCACCAGCCTGATTATATGCGACAAACGTCATGCCGTTGGGGTGAAAAGGTAAAGCCTTGCGACGATGCATAATGACATCTGTTTTTTCGCAAAACTTAATAACGTGTTCACCCATCAGGTTTATTTGATTTATAGTGCGGATGACATCTAAACGACTGTCGACCGTTGCCGTGTCGATAGTCTCAGGTACGTCACCTTCAAGACCAAATATAACCGCCTTATCACTGCCGTGACCTTTACCCGTTGCACCTAGTGATCCGAATAAATCAGTTTTAACCCGAGTTACCTGCGATATTAATCCGTCGACAAGCAACGCTTTTACGAACTGATTGGCGGCACGCATTGGCCCAACGGTATGAGAGCTTGAAGGGCCGATACCGATAGAAAATAAATCGAAAACGCTAATTGCCATGAATAAACTGAACCTGTTAGTTCTATCGTTAGAAGAAGTGGATAATAACCCAAAGCACTATTTAAATTTCTCTATATGCGCCCTACATTTATCAAAAATCGTACTTGCCAAATGCTATTGTTTTGCTGCTGGTGTATATTTGTTTTGCTCATTACCAACTAACAAAAGCCCTATTCTATTTGAATATAACGATAAATTATTCACACTGGTGAAAATATGACTGTGGAATAAGGTTATAACACCATCATTTATATCCAATGACTTCCCTCAACTATTTGAGGGAAGTTTGATAGTGGTTTAATGAAATTAACTATCTTAATCCATATAAACCGACATCGGAGGACAAGAGCAGATTAAGTTTGTATCACCATGCACGTTATCGACTCGTGATACGGACGCCCAATACTTATTTGCTCGTAGTGACGCCACTGGGTAGGCTGCTTGTTCTCGGCTATAGGGATGGTCCCAAGTATCGGCACAGATCATGTCGACGGTATGCGGTGCATTTTTCAATGGATTATCTTCCCTATCCATAACGCCATCTTCGATGGCTTGAATTTCATGGCGTATCGTTATCATTGCCTCACAAAAACGGTCAAGTTCTTCTTTCGACTCACTTTCTGTAGGTTCGATCATCAATGTCCCTGGTACAGGAAACGACATAGTAGGTGCGTGAAATCCATAATCGATTAAACGTTTGGCAATGTCGTCAACAGTAATACCGCTGGCTTGCTTGATGATGCGCGTATCGATAATGCATTCATGTGCGACCATGCCATTGGTGCCGGTATATAACACGGGAAAGTGGTCATTTAACCGATGGGCAATGTAATTAGCGTTGAGTATGGCTATTGAAGTTGCCTTAGGTAAACCTTGGCGTCCGAGTAGAGCGACATAAGCCCAACTGATGGGTAATACACCCGCACTGCCATAAGGTGCTGCTGAAACCGGCTCGGTATGTCCATGGTGATTGGCGAGCGTAGTTGATGGCAAGAAAGGCTTGAGGTGCTCACGCACACCAATTGGGCCAACACCTGGCCCACCGCCACCGTGTGGAATACTAAAAGTTTTATGTAGATTCAAATGCGAAACATCGCCGCCAAATTTACCTGGCGCACAGACGCCAACCATTGCATTCATGTTAGCGCCGTCAATATAAACCTGGCCACCATGATCATGAATGAGTGCACAAACATCGGTGACATCGTCCTCAAATACACCATGAGTCGATGGATAGGTAATCATAATGGCGGCAAGATTATCGCTATGCTTTTCAGCCTTTGCCTTTAGATCTTCCATGTCGATATTGCCTGATTTGGCAATGCCAACGACGATCACTTTCATACCAGCCATTTGAGCTGAGGCAGGGTTGGTGCCATGAGCCGAGGCTGGAATTAAACAAATGTTCCGATGACCTTGCCCTTGGCTTTGATGATATGCCTTGATCGTTAACAGACCCGCATACTCTCCCTGTGCGCCGGAATTTGGTTGCAAGGAAACTGCATCGTAACCCGTACAAGCACACAACATTTGCTCTAGCTCGATAAATAACTGACGATATCCCTGAGCCTGATCGAGTGGCACAAAGGGATGAATTCGACTAAATCCAGGCCAAGTAACGGGAATCAACTGAGCGGCTGCATTAAGTTTCATTGTGCAAGAACCGAGTGGAATCATGCTGCGATCTAATGCCAGGTCTTTGTCTGCCAGCTTACGCATGTAACGCATTAGATCAGTTTCTGAGTGGTACTTGTTAAACACCGGGTGATCTAAAATCTGACTGGTGCGAATTAAATCAGGATGCAGTGCCGAGGTAGCATTGGCATCGAGTTGATCCATCTGTGCTAAGTCACCGTGATCATGGGTGAAAATATTGAAGAGTGTCTCAATATCTTCTTTAGTCGCCACTTCATCAAGTGCAATACCAACGGTGCTGCCATCGACATGACGTAGATTTATTTTCTCGGCACGGGCGGCTGCCAAAATGAATTCGGTTGCGTTACCGGTGTTAACCGTGATGGTGTCAAAAAAGTGTTTGGTGGGAACTTCGTGGCCGAGTTCCCGTAATCCATTAACCAGTAATACAGTCAATCGATGTATACGCAGAGCAATACGCTTCAGCTCATCTGGGCCATGATAGACCGCGTACATACTGGCCATAACTGCCAATAAGGCCTGTGCCGTACAGATATTACTAGTCGCCTTTTCGCGGCGAATATGTTGCTCGCGAGTTTGCAAGGCCAGTCGCATCGCAGGTTTACCGCGAGTATCGACAGAAACTCCAATAAGTCGCCCGGGTAAAGATCGTTTGAATGCTTCGCGTGTTGCCATATAAGCTGCATGCGGACCACCATAACCGAGCGGCACACCAAATCGCTGGGTGGTACCGACAACAACATCAGCACCAAACTCACCAGGTGGTGTTAGCAGAATGAGGCTTAAAAGATCAGCTGCAACAGCCACTAAGGCTTTCTTTTCATGAACAGATTTGACCAGCTCGCTATAGTCATAAATTTCACCCGTTGAACAAGGATATTGGAGTAATACACCAAACACATCCAGATCAGCTAGTTCGGTGAATGGATCGCCAATGACAATATCGATTTCCATGTGGTTAGCACGATTTTTAATGACTGCGAGTGTCTGAGGGTGACAGGTATCAGCAATGAAGAAGGTATTACTCTTATTTTTTGACATACGCTGACAAAGAGTCATCGCCTCAGCGGCCGAGGTTGCTTCATCTAGCATCGAGGCATTGGCAATTTCCATTCCCGTTAGATTACTCACCATGGTCTGAAAATTCAGCAGTGCCTCTAGACGACCTTGAGAAATTTCAGCTTGATAAGGTGTATAAGCAGTATACCAAGCAGGATTACGTAATAGGTTTCGTTCGATGACTGCTGGCGTTTGGGTGTTGTGATAGCCCATACCGATAAATGATTTATACAATTGATTTCGGGTCGAAATCTCATACAAGCGATCTAGTACTTGGCGTTCGGTCATGCTGCCTTTGACCGCCAGTGGCTTGTCGCGCCGAATGCTGGCGGGCACTACTTTATCTAATAACTCATCCAGACTATTCAGCCCGAGTTCTTCAAGCATTGCCGACTCATCAGCTGAGCTTGGGCCTATATGACGACGAATAAAGTCGGTGTGTACGTCCAAATCGGTTAATTTTAGATCCAGGTCTGACATGCTAGTTTTGCTCACTAATAAATAAAATCTAGTCAATTCTAGATTAAATTATGCATTTGATTATTTTATAGTTATAATATCATCATTAATTATTTAAATGATTGAGTAATGAATTTACCCACTGAACTGTTAAGAACATTTGTGACAATAGCCGACTTGGGCAGCTTTACTCGTGCAGGCGACAAGCTGGGTCGCTCTCAACCTGCGATTAGCTTACAAATAAAACGTCTTGAGAGCCTTTTACAAGTCCGGTTATATGATCGTACCAGTCGCGATATGGTACTCAGTAGCGGAGGTAAACAACTGGTTGGCTTTGCACGCAAAATTTTGGCGTTGAATGATGAGGCTGTGGTCAAATTATTACAGCCGGGTGTTCAGGGATCAGTTCATTTGGGTATACCGAACGAGTTTGCTGCGTCACGTCTGTTCCCAGCGGTATTGATGCGCTTTGCTCAGGCTTATCCTGATGTACAGATAAAAGTTACTTGCGACCTATCGGTTAACTTAATTAATCGTATGAAACACGATGAATTTGACTTGGTATTAGCCCTGCATGATGGCAACGAGACAGACTATTACAATGAAAATTGGCAAGAAGAAATTGTCTGGGTTTGTGGGCCTGATACGAACGTCAGTTCACGTGATCCTTTACCTCTTATTGCCGCACCAGAGGGCTGTTTTTATCGAAAACACATGATCGACACGCTTGATGCATCTCAACGTAAATGGCATATTGTTTATACCAGTCAAAACTATGGTGGCATTCGTGCAGGCGTAATGGCGGGTCTTGGTGTTACCGCTTTGGCGCGAAACACAGTCGGTGAAGACATGATTATAATGGGTAGTGCCGAACGCATGCGTCGATTGCCGCAGGTAGAGCTTGGTATGCACTATGATTCCGTTAAAGCTTCTACAGCGTCACGAAAGTTAGCCGAATATATTGGTCTACATTATGGTGGGAGTAATTAGTTCGCCAAAGCAATATTACATTGCAATGTAATCGGCTCAATCAATGTAGATTATTCAAATTTAAAATAGATTTAAAATTCAGTGATACTGACGAATAATTAATTCGTTGCCTCTTTGTATTAATTCCATATTTTTCAAAACATTCATGCCCAGCAAAATATCCGACAGTCCTGGATTTAAGCTAGCCCTTACGTCGTTCAAAATAATACTACCCATCCTCAATTCATTGAGCCGAGTTTGATAAGCGGTG
>JBLHWR010000011.1:0-28235 GCA_047629275.1 Gammaproteobacteria bacterium | reverse complement strand
TGTGACCTTTGCTATTTAACTAAATGCCCTTATGTTCCACCACATGAATGGGATGTTGATTTTCCGCATTTAATGCTGCGTGCAAAAGCCCTTGGCTTCAAACAAGGCAGAACAAAACTCCGCGATAAGGTCATTACCTCTACCGATAAGATTGGTAAGCTCGCAAGTATTCCAATTGTCGTTAATGTTGTTAACGCAGTGAACCGAAACGAACAAACCCGCGCATTACTAGAAGTCGCGATCGGAATACATGCAGACGCAAGATTGCCTAAATACCATAGCGATACTTTAAGCAAACGTACCCTTCATCATAAAACAGATCAGACTCAGGTTATTCCCACTAACAAGACCAAGGGCAAAATTGCGATATTTGGCACCTGCTACGGTGAGTACAACGAGCCCCATTTAGGTGAAGACTTGATCGCTGTGTTCGAACATAACAATATTCCAACCATGATAGTACCTAACACTGTTTGTTGCGGTATGCCCAAATTAGAACTGGGTGATCTTGATTCAGTTGACAGCTTAAAAGGTCATAATATTGAGATTATGGCCAAGCTAGTCGATGAAGGTTGGGACATTATATCTCCAGTACCTTCCTGTACATTACAATTTAAACAAGAGTTACCTTTAATGTACCCAGAAGATGAAAGAGTCATTAAGGTGCAACAAGCTTTCTTTGACCCTTTTGAATATTTAATGCTGCGTAATAAAGCGGGATTACTCAACACTGACTTCAAAAGCAAGCTGGGAACCATCAGTTACCACGTTGCTTGCCATCAACGCGTCCAACGCATCGGCATGAAAACACGTGATGTTTTGTCATTGGTACCAGGCACAGTCATCGACACGATTGAACGATGTTCTGGTCATGACGGCACCTATGCGATTAAAGAAGAATTTCATCAAGACTCGATGAAAATATTAAAGCCAGTCGTTAATCGAGTTAAAAAAGCTGCCCCAGATGTTTATACTAGCGATTGTCCAATGGCAGGGCATCATATATCAGCAGGACTGAATGATGGCAGTGAGACTGTCCACCCGATAACCCTGTTAAAACAAGCTTACGGAATTTAGATATGAACCAAGCAACTGAAATTACTAGAAACGACTTAATGAGTCTTGAGCAATATGCTGAAAATCGGCCTGCTTTTCGCCAACAGGTACTGCAACACAAAAAGAACCGCCAGGTGGCATTGGGTCCTAATTCGACCTTGTACTTTGAGGACCGTCAAACTTTACTCTATCAGATTCAAGAAATCTTGCGTATCGAAAAAGTGTTCGAAGCGGACGGCATTAACGATGAGCTTGAGGCTTATAACCCTATGTTACCCTCTGGGCGAAACTTCAAAGCAACTTTTATGATTGAATATACTGACGCTGTTATACGAAAGGCACAATTAGAAAAAATGGTTGGCATTGAAGACTTAGTCTGGATGAAAATCGAAGGCTTCGATAAAGTTTTGGCCATTGCAGATGAAGACCTTGAACGATCTAACGCGACTAAAACTTCAGCCGTGCACTTCATGCGCTTTGAAATAAATGATGAAATGGCCGATTCTATTATGGCGGGGGCTTCTTGGGTAATAGGTGTACAACATCCTGTTTATACTCATGAGTATCAGGTTGAAGGTCATATCCGAGACTGCCTACTAAATGATTTAGCTTAAGTTATTTAACCTTTTAAAAGTAGTTTTAGGTTATAAAATGAGCTTCCCGTCTATGGGTTAGACGGGATTTTTGGATAAAATCCATCAAGTGATGGAGCATTCACTCTGTATATTTTTTTTATTACGCTCGTTGCGGTCAGTTTTGGTCTGATTTTATTTGCATAATAGGTTTAACAGTCAGGTTGCCAAATTCCTATCTTTTACAGAATTTTCTCACCGGTCTTAAACCAATTCAGTTGACTGTGTAAAGTAACTACTTCTCCCACAATAATCAAAGTTGGTGCCCGAATATCATTATTTTTCACAAGATCAGGGAGTGTATTTAAGTTGCCAACTAACACTCTCTGCTCTGGCGTTGTGCCTTTTTCAATTAAGGCTGCGGGAGTGTTTTCATCTCTTCCATGAGCTTTTAACGCATCGCAAATTCTTTGAACGTTATCTAATCCCATATAGAATACAACCGTTTGATTGGCATGGCTTAACATGCCCCAATTTAAATCTTCACTGTTTTCTTTACGGTGACCCGTTACAAAAATACACGCTTGGGAATGATCTCTATGGGTAAGAGGTATTCCGGCATAAGTTGAGCAACCAGAAGCTGCAGTTATACCTGGAACGACCTGAAACTCAATACCCTCACCAATAAGTTCGCCAATTTCTTCACCGCCTCGGCCAAAAACAAAAGGGTCACCGCCTTTCAAACGCAAAACTCGTTTTCCCTGCTTCGCTAATCTTACCAATAATTGATTAATGTTCTCTTGAGAAATACTGTGATTTGAACTGGCTTTACCGGCATAAATTTTTTCGGCATCTCGCCTGACTAATGCCATTATTGGTTCAGACACCAGTCGGTCATAAACCACGACATCACATTTTTGCATTAGCCTGAGCGCCTTAAAGGTCAAAAGGTCTGGATCACCTGGCCCTGCCCCAACCAGATAAACCTCACCTTGGTAGGCTGGATCTGGCTCTGCTGTTTGAATTAACTCGTCGAGCATCGTTTCGGCGTCATCCATACGACCGGATAATGCCAATTCTGCTACAGGGCCTTCGAGTACAGATTCCCAAAACCGTCGACGTAAATCAACATTAGCAAATGCTTTTTTTACATTTTTCCGATAACTGTCAACTAACTTAGCCAATTCGCCATAGGCAGATGGAATAGATGCTTCGAGCTTTGATCGAATTAATCGCGCAAGGACCGGTGACGCTCCACCGGTGGAAATAGCAATCTGAATTGGACTTCGGTCAATGATCGAGGGCATTAAAAAACTGCATAGTTCTGGATTGTCTACTACGTTCACTAGAATATTTTCAGATTGTGCCATAACTGAAATTTTGGCATTTAGTTCTGCATTGTTGGTAGCGGCTATAACTAATTTGACACCTTTTAGATCTGCTGGCTCATAGTTTCTGTGTAGGCAGCGAATAACGCCCTGTTGTTCTAATTCAGATACTTCTAATCCTATATTGTTGGCAACAACAGTAACATCAGCACCGACCTTTAACAGCAGCCCTATTTTTCGTGTGGCAATGCTGCCAGCTCCGACCACAAGACATTTTTTATGGCGAATATTTAAAAAGATAGGAAGGTGTTTCATGGTTTATTAATATCTGTATCTGAAAATTAAATAGTGCGATTATGATCGGTTTTGATGTATGAAAGCTACTACTATTAAATTGATTATTGCATCAACAATATCTGATGCTGCAGCTTAATTAACTAGTTAAGATAGTCTTACCTAAATGAGACAAAAGTCTAATATAATGCACATTTGATTGTTTAAATAAGTAACTTATGTCGAATAACCCACTTCACAATGCTATTAAAAAAGTTGCCACTGGCCCAGAGTACAGCAAAAGTTTGTCTTATGAAGAGACACTAGAGTCTATGACCTTTATTCTAGAAGGTCACGCAGACCCGGTTCAAACGGCTATTTTCCTTATTGCTTTGCGGATGAAGCGTGAAACCAATGAAGAGAATAGAGGCATATTACAAGCGATTAGAAATTCCACAATACAAATGTCCCACACTGACCAGCTGTTAGTTAATGTTGATTATCTTATTGACTTATCTGACCCCTATAATGGTTATATTCGGGGTGTACCGTCGTCCCCTTTTTTACCAGCCATTTTTGCCGCAGCTGGTTATCCTTGTGTGACACACGGACTAGAACAAGTTGCGCCAAAGTTCGGGGTAACGACCCACCGTATATTAAAAGCAGCGGGAAAATCCGTTTTATTGCCAATTCATGATGTTAAAATTAATCTAGAAAATAAAAATATTGGTTGGTCTTATCTTGATCAAGCGGTTTATTGTCCTGCCCTACATAAATTAACGCCATTACGTCAACGCATTGTGAAGCGGCAAGTTGTGACGACGGTTGAAGCACTAGCACAACCGCTTAGAGCCACCGGCAAAACTCTCATGATGAGTGGCTATGTGCATAAAGCTTACCCAGGAATTTACTCTGATTTAGCACGACACGCAGCGTTTGACAACATGCTTTTGATTAGAGGTGTAGAAGGCGGTGTAGTGCCTTCTCTGAAGCAACAAGGTCGTTATTTTAGCTATGAAGACTTCGCTGAGGTTCATCAACATGCATCAGACCCATTTTCTATTGGATTATCACAACAGAGTAGAAATGTACCGTTACCTCGACATTTAGCCGATATTGAGACTTCAAATAGTGAAAAAAAATTAGATCAACTTGCGAACTACGCTTTAGACTTAGGTCTTAGAGCGCTATCGGGTGAACCAGGAGAAACAAGAGATAGCTTAATTTATAGTGGCGCTATTATGCTCAGTAATCTTAATCACAGTAGCTTGAGTGAGGCTGCAGATATTATAAGAACTTTGCTTGATTCTGGCGCAGCGTTATCAACTTTTAATCGGCATCCTTAAGTGACCGTAGTACTCGTTTTGATCTAAGTGCATCCAAACGAGTTGGAAATTAAATTACGGACCTTGTGCGGATAGTTCGAATCAAATTAATACTGATTGGATATGATCGTGTTTTCAATATGAATTAGAAGTGTGTATACCTGACATCAACAGAATGTGCGGTTCCAATAATGCCAACATTAAAGAAAATTGAGTTGATTTAAAGTTTGTATATTGTTGATACTTAGGGTTAACTAAGATTAGTAAGTTATTGATTTTGTTAAATAGTAATCATCAAATTTAGGCAGGGTTCTTCAATAAACTAAACAATATATGGGTATTGTGTTTACTAGAGAATATTAATACTAGTTAGCCGCCGGCTGAAAGGTAACTAATATTTATAAGTATTTTTTGAGGGGAAATTTAATGTAATGCTAATTCTTAGGAGGTTTGCTTATAAAGGCAAAACCTCCCAAAATTTCAGTATCAGTTCACAAACAACCTTTAATGATTCTTAGCTCTGTAGTTTTCTATCGCTGCAGCAATGGCATCTTCAGCCAAGACAGAGCAGTGAATTTTAACAGGTGGTAGCGCAAGCTCCTCAGCAATATGAGTATTTCTAATTTCACCAGCTTCATCCAGAGTCTTGCCTTTAATCCATTCAGTGACTAATGAACTCGATGCAATTGCAGAACCACAACCATAGGTTTTGAATTTCGCATCTTGAATAATTCCGTCATCACCTACCTTAATTTGAAGTTTCATTACGTCACCACAGGCTGGTGCCCCGACCATGCCAGTGCCAACTGATTGATCATCTTCGATAACACCAACATTACGTGGATTTTCGTAGTGATCTAGTACTTTTTCGCTATATGCCATGATTATTACCTTTATTTTTGACTAAAAATTAGTGTGCTACCCATTCAACAGAGCTCAAATCGACGCCATCTTTATACATATCCCAAAGTGGCGATAGAGTGCGAAGTTTTTCTACCGCCTTTTTGACTAGTACGATTGTGTAATCGATTTCTTCAACAGTGGTAAATCGGCCCGTGGTGAAACGAATAGAACTGTGGGCTAGTTCATCATTACGGCCTAAAGCACGTAATACATACGATGGCTCCAAGCTTGCTGATGTACAGGCTGAACCAGATGAAACAGCTAAATCTCTTAATGCCATAATCAACGACTCACCTTCTACAAAATTGAAACTAATGTTTAGGTTGCCGGGGATTCGCTGTTCAAAATCGCCATTAAGATACACTTCTTCCATTCCTTTAAGGCCATCATATAAACGGTCTCGAAGCATTCTTATACGATCATTGTCACTTGCCATCTCTTCTTTAGCGATACGAAAAGCTTCTCCCATACCCACTATTTGATGCGTTGCTAACGTGCCAGATCTGAGACCACGTTCGTGTCCTCCACCATGCATTTGCGCTTCTAGACGGATACGTGGCTTACGTCTAACGAAAAGAGCGCCAATACCCTTTGGGCCATATGCCTTGTGGGCACAAAAAGACATTAAATCAACTTTCATGGTAGACAAGTCGATACCGACTTTGCCAGGTGATTGTGCCGCATCAACGTGAAAAATAATTTTGTTTTCACGAGCAAACTCACCAATTGCAGCAATATCCTGAATGACACCAATTTCATTGTTAACATGCATAACAGAAATGATAATCGTTTCGCTAGTAACTGCTGCCTTTAACTTCGCCATCGACACTAAGCCTGTTTCTTCTGGCTCAAGATACGTGACGTCAAAACCTTCTCTTTCTAATTGACGACAAGTATCTAACACTGCCTTGTGCTCGGTCTTAACGGTTATGATGTGGTTACCCTTTTTACGATAAAAATGGGCCGCACCTTTAATAGCTAAATTATTAGATTCTGTGGCACCACTGGTCCATACAATTTCACGAGGATCAGCACTGATCAGATCAGCCACCTGCTGTCTTGCCATCTCTACTGCGTCTTCTGCTTTCCAGCCAAACTCATGACTACGCGATGCAGGGTTTCCAAATTCACCTTCTAATGTAAGGTATTGAGCCATTTTTTTTGCTACACGAGCATCAATTGGCGTGGTTGCACTGTAATCAAGGTATATAGGAAGTTTGATATTACTCACAATTTTTTTCTCCAATTAAACTAAAGCTTGTGTTCGATTAATAAACCGACCGTATAATAAGTCCTGTTTTTTAACCAATTCATTGATTTCAGGACGATTGACGTACTGGTCCAATTTGATTCCACTTAAAAATTCATATAAACGACAGGAAAGATCAAACCACAATTGATGAGTAAGACACTTTTCACCGTTAGAACAATCACCCTTGCCGCCACATTTAGTCATATCTAGTTTTTCATCAACGGATTGAATAATATCGGCTATCGATATTTTATCGGCTGTTTTTGCTAACCTATAACCACCACCAGGACCTCTAACGCCAGTTACCAAACCGTGTTGACGTAACTTTGAAAAAAGTTGCTCGAGGTAAGATAGAGAAATACCTTGGCATTGCGAAATCTCTGCTAATGTCACGGGACCCTGCTTCTCATGGAGTGCAATATCCATCATTGCAGTAACCGCATATCGTCCTTTTGTTGACAGTCGCATCGGGCTTCTCATAATTCCTGAGTAATTCAGTCAGGAATTATATCAATGTGTCTATATAGGTCAAGATGTATTTGATGTTCAGCACATTAGTAAAAATAAAACATCATTAAAAACAATTGTTTATGGCGCTATCAAAAAAAACTATTTGCTTAAGCTCTGACTTTTAATCGTGTTATTGGCTGGAAAAAATGACCTTGGTATAAGCAATAACCTAGCCATTTAAACAGGTATCGATTAGTTACCCATTTTTTAGTAAGTAGGTCATCAACCAAAACTAAACCCCGTGAGCGTGAGTTCAAATGCTGTACTTCAACGACTTTGGCGTCGTGATACATTTTTAAATGGAGATCGGGTTCATATAAATATCGTCCTTGCTTTCCAAATCGATAAGTCATACTGAGCATCGTTGTGTACTTGCATCTTTCATGGACAGATAGGAATAAGTCATGGTGTCCTTCGACTGACGAAATCATGTTATCTGCTAAACCTAAATCAGGTGCGATTTTACGCAACCGAATGTAATTTTGCTCGTATAGGTCCATTAAGCCAGAAAAACTTCTATTTACAATTGATCGCCCTGATCGAATAGATTCGGTATCAATCAACATTTAAATTCTGGTTCATTTGTTTAATTTGATGTCTAAAAAGCATATATTTTGCCATAGAGTGAAATCGATCAGATACCAACATAAGGTTTACAGAGCTGTCTTTTCGATGCAATTGAAGTATCAAAAACCAACGATTAGAATATAGTCTAAAATGATTGAAAAACTGACTATCTCCATCGTTCTCAATCTGAATTTTGTTTGTTTTGAGATTTATGAATAGTGTAGTATTACTAACTAATTTATACCGCCTAAAGTCTTCATATAATAGTAACAAAACCAACAACATTAATCCAA
Source organism: Gammaproteobacteria bacterium (assembly GCA_047629275.1). Classification (GTDB taxonomy): domain Bacteria; phylum Pseudomonadota; class Gammaproteobacteria. Next base: position 20,156 of record JBLHWR010000011.1, on the reverse strand, counting down.
ATTGAATCCAATTATTAAAGTAGGTAATGATTAGGGCTAATACGATTAAATGAAAACAAAGTAAGAAGCTAAACAACTTTAAAGATTGTTTCAGAATAAAGTGATTTACATCCATCAATGGCTATAACAGAACAAATCTATCGTCGACTGTTGAGAGATCTAAGAGCAACAATCAAATTTTGAATGTCGTTATCGGGGCAGACGTTCTGCCCCAATAACAAGGCATAAAGATCAGGATCTTGCATATCGAGCAAATGTTTAAAGCTTTTTTTCTCTACTTCTGACGCTCCTTCATAGCGAACCTCAAGATATTGAGTCATTACTACATCAAGTTCTTTCATGCCTCGACGGCACAACCAGCGAAGACGTGATAATTCAGACATAGCTTTATTAAACCTCGATACCTTTAAACCTTACGTTCAACCATTAACTTTTTAGTTGCGGCAATAGCTTTAGCAGGGTTCAAACCTTTAGGACAAACATCAGCGCAATTCATAATGGTATGACAACGATAAAGCTTGAAAGGATCTTCTAAAGCATCTAACCGTTCTCCTGTCGAATCGTCACGACTATCTACAATCCAACGATAAGCATTCAGTAATGCAGCAGGGCCAAGGAAACGATCACTGTTCCACCAGTAGCTTGGGCAGCTGGTAGAGCAACAAGCACAAAGAATACATTCATAAAGGCCATCAAGCTTCTCGCGATCTTCTTTAGATTGTAAGCGCTCACGATCGGGTGGCGTGGGAGAATCTGTTTTCATCCACGGTTCGATCGAAGAATATTGAGCATAGAAATGAGTCAAGTCAGAGACAAGATCTTTTACAACGGGTTGATGTGGTAATGGATAGATCTTGATATCACCTTTGATATCAGAGATTGCCTTGATACAAGCCAAAGTGTTACCACCATCAATATTCATCGCACAAGAACCGCAAATACCTTCCCGACAAGAGCGGCGCAACGATAACGATGAATCAATTTGGTCTTTAATTTTTAATAACCCATCGAGTACCATCGGACCACAGGTATCCAAGTCCACTTCATAAGTATCGGTATAAGGGTTATTGCCAGTTGAAGGATCATAACGATAAACAATAAAGCGTTTGATGTTTTTGACACTATTGGCAGCCTTGAAGACTTTGCCTTGTTTAACAATGGAATTCACTGGTAATGAAAATTCAGCCATCAGTCATCCTCCGAATTAGTAAACGCGTTTTTTGGGTGGAATTACTTCTGCTTCATCGCTCAATGTATACATATGTACAGGTCGATAATCGAAGTCTACTTTGCCTTTGTCATCAACCCAGGCCAAGGTGTGTTTCATCCAATTGTCATCATCACGGTCAGGATAATCTTCACGAGCATGCCCTCCCCGACTTTCTGACCGATTGAGCGCACTCTGGATGGTTGCCTGAGCCTGAACGAGCAAGTTTTCAAGCTCAAGTGTTTCAACTAGGTCGGTATTCCAGATTAATCCACGATCAGATACTTTAACATCGCTAAAAGTTGCAAAAATTTCGTCCATTTTTTCAACACCTTCTTGCATCGACTCACCGGTACGAAAAACGGCGGCGTGCTTTTGCATCGTACGCTGCATATTGTCTCTAATTTCTGCAGTGCCAGTACTGCCAGATGCATTGCGTATTCGGTCGAATCTTTCGAGTATAGGTGTACTGATTTCTTCTGACAGTGGCTTGTGCGCAGTGCCGGGCTTAATTATCTCTGCGGCTCGCATTGCAGCGGCACGACCAAATACAACAATATCTAACAAAGAGTTAGACCCGAGGCGGTTAGCGCCGTGAACAGACACACAGGCTGCTTCACCAATGGCCATTAAGCCTGGAACAACGGCATCAGGGTCGCCATCCTTGATAGTGACAACTTCACCATGGTAATTCGTTGGGATACCGCCCATGTTATAATGCACGGTAGGTAAAACTGGAATAGGTGCCTTTGTAACATCAACACCTGCAAAAATTTCTGCAGACTCAGAAATACCAGGAAGCCGCTCATTAATTACGTCAGATCCAAGGTGCTCTAAATGAAGGTTAATATGGTCCTTATCAGGACCGACGCCTCTGCCTTCATTTATTTCGATGGTCATTGAACGACTAACAACATCACGTGACGCTAAGTCCTTTGCATTGGGTGCATAACGCTCCATAAATCTTTCGCCATCAGAGTTCGTTAAATAACCACCCTCACCACGAACACCTTCTGTAATAAGGACGCCAGCCCCATAAATACCCGTGGGATGAAATTGAACAAACTCCATGTCCTGTAGAGGCAATCCAGCTCGAATGGCCATTGCACCACCGTCACCGGTACAGGTATGTGCAGACGTAGCTGAAAAATAAGCTCGACCACAACCACCTGTGGCTAAAACAACGGTATGTGCACGAAAGCGATGTAACTCGCCAGTCGACAAATCCCAAGCCATCACCCCACGACAGACGCCCTCATCCATAATCAAATCTATGGCAAAATATTCTATATAAAACTCTGCTTTATGCTTAAGAGACTGTTGATATAACGTATGTAAAATTGCGTGACCCGTTCGATCAGCTGCTGCACAGGTACGTTGAGCGGTGCCTTCACCAAAATTGGTTGTCATGCCACCAAAAGGTCGTTGATAAATCTTCCCTTCTTCTGTCCGAGAAAAAGGCACACCATAATGTTCTAACTCAATAACGGCTGGTACCGCTTCTCTACACATATACTCGATGGCATCTTGGTCACCGAGCCAATCAGATCCTTTGACTGTGTCGTACATGTGCCACTGCCAGTTGTCAGGACCCATATTACCTAACGAGGCACTCATTCCACCTTGCGCAGCAACAGTGTGACTTCGCGTTGGAAATACCTTTGTAATACAGGCAGTCGATAACCCTGTTGCAGCCATGCCAAGCGTGGCACGAAGACCTGCTCCACCAGCACCGACGATGACGACATCGTGGCTGTGATCAATAATTTTATATTCCTGCTTCATATTTACCTAGGCTCCTAAAGCTATCTTTAATACTGACACGACGCCGACTACACCAAGCAGTAGGCATAGAAACGTAACCAATATAATACTGACCAAGCGGGTCGATTTTGTAGACACATAATCTTCGATTATGACCTGTAATCCCAACTGGGCGTGATAAAAAGTCGCCATAATTAAAACAATCAACCCAACGGTTACCGCGGGGTTCTGAATGGTTTCTATCAGCGTGGCGTGATCGACGGGCATAGCTGCTAAGCCAAATCCAAGCCACAAAATCAGAGGTATCATTAACAAAGCGGTCAATCGTTGCCGCAAAAAATGAGTGGTGCCCTCTTTCGCTGATCCTAGACCTTTAGCCTGAGACAGGGGAGTTCGTAAGTTACTCATAGAATCATCCTACGTTGAGGGCTATTAACCAAGTTGTCACGGTTAAAATTACCGCCGCCGCTATCGCCATTTTTCCTGACTTAGCCGCAGTTTCTAATTCGAAACCCACACCCGCATCCCAAAAAAGATGCCTAATACCATTACACAGATGGGTATAAAGTGACAGAGTGACACCAATCAAAAATATTTGACCGTACCAACTAGAAAGATGAACTTGTATGGATGCATAAGATTCCGCATCACTTGCAGCAGCAGCCAGCACCCCGATCATAAGCAATGCTGCCAAACTAAGAATAACGCCAGTCGCTCGATGAGTAATCGACAGTAATGCGGCGAAGGGCAAACGATATATCTGCAAATGTGGGGAAAGGGGGCGATTATTTTGTGTATTCATAGTGGGATGTCTCAATTTACTTTAAACTTAATACGAGCAACTAAAAACGGCAGATAACTTATCCAACTAGGCTAAAAGTCAATACACCTACCTTTCTTTTCCCAATCACCGTAACGAGTCGGCTCCTTACCCTTAGGACCCCCGTATTCTTTTTGGATTTCAATAGGCTTATCACTCGAAATTTGTGAAGGTTGCACGGGGATCGATGATGGCTTTTCTTCAGGTTTTAATGTTTTAGGCATAATGAATATTATAGGTTAGTTTCTAGTCAAGTTATTATAATTTAAAGGTATAATTTTAGCATACAAACCGAGTTTTCCATGAAATGAGGGGCGTGTATTCAGATTTTCAATCATTAATATTTAAACTTATATTTGTCCTAAAATTTTTGAAATCAAACGCTCATGTGGCATGTAGCCATTTATTTTTTCACCATCATTTAAGAATAATGCTGGAGTACCCGTAACACCAAGGTTATTGCCAAGTTCAAACCCCCGATCAACCATATTGCCCTTTGCACAATCTGCACTCCCTAGCTCACCACTATGAGTACCTTTAGCAACACCCATAGCGAGTTGCCTATCTTCGGCACACCAAACTTGTTTTAATTCAGTGTAACCAGGCCCTTTACTACCGCCACGGGGAAATGGAAGGTATCGAACTGTAATACCAGCTTCCTGTAAAAAATGAACTTCTTCATGCAACTTTACGCAATAGCCACAAGAAACATCTGTAAATACATTAAGCACTGACTTTTCATCAGATACAGCAGGGAAAATAACCATATCCTGCGATGCTACATCATTAATCTTATTAGCAATAAGGCTACGCCGACTAACTTCAGTCAAGTTTTTAGCAGTTTCTAAATCAATCAAGTCACCAATTAAAACAAAACGACCATTATCAATAAGATAGGCAAATTTATCTCCGAATCGAGTTTGATAAACACCTTCAACGCCGGTTTCAGTTGGTTCATCGATACTATCGATACCAAGTCGCAATTTAAGTAGGCGAGTAAGCTCAGACGATGGCTGAGACTTTAATTCGGGCGATACTTCTGATACCGCACTTTGAGCAACAGCAAAGGTTGAATTGAACGATATTAAAATAATACAAAAAAGACGTAGGGTTTTGATAGTCATTAGCACTTCTGAAGGTATGTGAGTGAGGTTGTTAAGCTATAATAGAAAGTTAGTCCAATTTATGTAACTAAAGTTTCTTGCTTCCAGATTAAAATACGATTATTAGCCGGCATTTCGATATCATCGATAAGATTTAAGCCCGCTCGACTAGCAATGTCACAAACCCACTCAATATTTTTAATGCCACTATTAGGGTCATGTGCTTTTAGCATGCCATCAAATCTTTCATTACTAATAGATGTGAACTGTTTATTATAATTAAAGGGTCCATAAACAATTAAAAAACCATTCAATTTTAAACAGCTACAAGCTTTTTGAAGGCAAATTTTGACCGCTTCATCGTTCATAATATGAAAAGAATTAGCGCTAAATAGTAAATCGTATGACTCATTAGGCCACAACTCGAGAACATCTAATTCAATAACGGCTTTAATGTTTGGATAAGAGCCATCTCTAATCCATGCATCAATACCTTGCAGATATTCAGTTCTATCAGAGGGTTGCCAAACTATTTGTGGGTTAAGGCTAGCAAAATAAACGGCATGCTGCCCTGTACCACTACCCACTTCTAATATTGTCGCTCCATCGAACAAATAGGGCTGAATCGTTGATAAAATAACCACTTTATTTTGTTCGCATGATTCTGAATAGGGTTTACTCATTAAACGGGGAGTTCCAAGTTGGCGTTATTCGAAATCGAATTACTCATCATACACTTTTTTTAAAGGCCATAGCTCACTTAGCCGAGTTCGAATATTCTTCTCTACTCCTATGGCCTTCGGCTTGTAAAACTGAGGTGTATTGTCTGGACAATATTGTTGATCTATAAATCCTCCTTCAAATGCATGCGGGTACTGGTACTGAATCTGATGACTTTTAGCCGGAAAGTTTTTCAAGTGTTCAGGTACTTCAATTGTAGGCATCGATTGAACATAACTAATAGCCGCATTGACCGCGTTATAAGCCGCATTACTTTTTACCGTGCTAGCAAGGTATGTTGTTGTCTGAGCCAGTGTAATACGTGCTTCGGGCATACCTATATTGCTAGTTATATTAAGGGCACTATTGGCCATTGTGAGAGCATTAATATCGGCATTGCCAATATCTTCCGAGGCAAAAATAACTAACCGTCTGGCAATAAAAACTGGGTCTTCTCCGCCATCAAGCATTACCGCCAACCAAAGTATTGCAGCGTCGGGATCAGACCCTCGCAAGCTTTTTATGAATGCAGAAATAACATCGTAATGTCGATCCTGATTACGGTCATAGCTGCGGGCATTTTCAAGAATAATCTTCTTAAATACCGGCAAAGAAAACTGATCAGCCTCTTTTAAGTTAATTGCCATTTCCAAATTACCTATGGCCTTTCTGGCATCGCCACCAGAAAATTCAGCCATCATTTCGACTTCTTCCGGTGCAAAATGAACCGGTTTTTTCAAAACTGCATTATTCACTATTTGCACAATTTGGTCGAAGCCGATGGCTTTCAACTCGACAATTTGAACTCGAGATAACAGTGCTTTATTAACACTACTGCGAGGATTTTCAGTCGTCGCGCCTATCAAGGTAAATAATCCACTCTCGACATGCGGTAAAAGAGCGTCTTGTTGTGCCTTATTAAAACGGTGAATTTCATCAATGAATATGACGGGTATACGATGCTGATGATCGATGGCTACTTGAGCAGCTTTAAACAAGCCTTTGAGTTCTGCGACACCAGATAAAACAGCAGAAAATGAAAACAATTCAATGTCATCGTGATTGCACAAAACTTGAGCCAAAGTGGTTTTACCACAACCTGGGGGCCCCCAGATGATCATGCTTTTGGGTAAATTAGAGCTCAAAAAAGGGTATCTTAGTTCTAATTCATCTAAGCCAATATAAGCTTCTCGATCAACAGGCCTAGATTGAAATGCAAGTGGTGAAGCTTTTGTGGGAGAATCATCAGTACTAAAAAGAGAATCTTGCAAACCTTAAGCGCTCCTGATCAGGAATAAAAATTGATTATAACGACAAAATTTGAACCTGCGACCACTGGCCCTCAAGGCAAAGAAATTATCTTTAAATATCAACAGCTCAATCCCTACTTTGTATAAGTACACTCCCGTCTAAACGGTAACTAACAACAGTCTAACAGCTTTTTAGTGAAGATATTGAATATGCTAATTTAGATTAATTTTGAACGAAATAAAAATAAATTATGATGAAAGAGAAGTGGATCCATTATTTAGGCAATAATATTTAAAACTTAAGTGTCTTCTGTAAAACTAGTGCTCGCTCAATTATTAGAAACTCTCATTGCCTCCTAGTCGGATTCAAGGTTAAGCAATGGATCATCAACCTCGACCGCATCGCCCACTTCTGCAAGTAATTCAATAACGAAAATACTGTTGGTAGCAACAACGTCTAGCAAAGGGAATTACTCTATCTCATTCATAACGATCGCTTTTTAGAATGGGATCAAATAGTCCACGGGTCTGGAGTGTCAACAGAGATACCATACAAGTCGATTGCCTTCTTTAGTACTTTTCTATCGACTTTCCCTTCTTGCGACAGTGAATCTAATGCTGCTAATACTATCTGATGACGATCTACTTCGAAGAAACGACGTAATACGTCTCGAGCATCACTTCGTCCAAAGCCGTCTGTACCGAGGCACTTAAAGCTAGCATTAACATAAGGTGCTATAAGCTGCGGATAGCCACGCACGTAATCGGTTGCGGCAATGACTGGGTCGGTACCTTGGAGTAGTTTAGAAATGTGAGAAATCTTTGCGTCCTGTTCGGGATGCAGTCGGTTGTAACGTTCACAATGGCGACCATTTCGTTCCAGCTCACTAAAACTGGTCGCACTCAATATCTCGACTTCAACGTCCCAGTCATCTACCAATAATTTGCCAGCAGCTTCAACTTCACGCAATATCGTGCCGGAACCTAGCAGGCGAATTCGCGCCTTGGCTTTTTTCTTTGGTTGCATTTTGGCGAGAGAGTAAAGGCCCTTAATTAGGTCATCTTCAACACCTTCAGGGCATGTTGGATGAGCATAGCTTTCGTTCATAACCGTTAGGTAGTAGAACTCATCTACATTTTTTTCCATCATCTGTTGGGTGCCGTGGTGGAAAATAATCGCGACTTCATGAGCATAACAAGGGTCGTAAGCGCGGCAATTCGGCACTGTTGACGCAACGAGGTGACTGATGCCATCTTGGTGCTGGAGGCCTTCTCCATTCAATGTGGTTCTACCTGCGGTGGCACCAATTAAAAAACCACGTGCGCGCTGATCGGCCGCTGCCCAAATGAGGTCACCTATACGCTGGAAGCCAAACATCGAATAATAAATGTAGAACGGAAGCATCGGCGTTTTATGTACGCTATAAGATGTTGCTGCCGCGATCCAAGAAGACATTGCTCCAGCTTCAGTAATGCCCTCTTCTAGCAATTGTCCATCAGTTGCCTCTTTGTATGACAAGATACTGTAGGCATCCTCAGGTTCGTAAAGCTGGCCTACTGGAGAGTAGATACCGATTTGACGAAAAAGAGAGGCCATTCCGAATGTACGTGCTTCATCAGCAACAATTGGGACAATTCTGGGCCCTATATTTTTATCTCTTAGCAAACCACCTAGCATACGAACAATGGCCATCGTCGAAGACATTTCTTTACCGTTGGCCTCCATCGCAAATTTAGCGTAACGATCCAATGCAGGTACTGAAATAACCGGTGCTTTTTTGACACGAACAGGTAAATAACCGCCCAGTCTTTCACGTTGGGCTCTTAAATATTCTAATTCTTCGCTGTCTTCATCAGGCCGATAAAAATCAACGCTCTCTACTTCTTCATCGGTTAGAGGTAAAGAAAAACGATCTCTAAAAGCTTTGAGGCCTTCGATGTCCAGTTTTTTGGTCTGGTGAGAGTTCATGCGGGATTCGCCTGCATGGCCCAAACCAAAACCTTTTTTTGTTTTGGCTAAAATAACGGTGGGTTGCCCCTTATGTTCTTTTGCACTTTTGAACGCAGCATATAACTTACGGAAATCATGACCGCCACGCTTAAGCGCATCGATATCTTCATCACTCATATGTGAAACAATAGCTGCGATTTCTGGGTCTTCAGCGAAGAAATGCTTCAGATTATAGGCACCATCTTTCGCACCAAGTGTTTGGTATTTTCCATCGACTGTTTCAGAAAATCTACGCAACAAAGCATGATTGGTATCACGTGCGAAAAGCTCATCCCAATTAGAACTCCATAAAACCTTGATGACATTCCAGCCAGCACCTCTAAAGGTGGCTTCAAGTTCCTGAATAATTTGACTGTTACCACGTACGGGTCCATCCAGTCGCTGCAAATTACAATTGATCACAAACGTTAGGTTATCAAGTTTTTCACGAGCAGCCATCGCACCCCCCCCGGTGCCTTTAACCAAATGGCCTATGGGAACTGATGGACGACTTGAGTTCACGGAAGGGTAGCTACTGAAGAGCCAAAGGTCTAGCTGAGTAGACATTTCAGTAGACATTCAAACGCCCTTGAGTCTCAACCAAAGGTGTGTAACATAAGGGTTCACCGTGACTTCAAGGTCATCTGACGCAGGCTTAGGGAGTCATCACCTCTCCGGGCGCGCCACTTTTGGACTCAACATTGGTCTAACCCCTTGAATAGTAACGAGTTTTATCACTCGGCTACAAATGGAGTTGACACCTCTGTTTATCCTTACTGAATAATCATCTTATCCATCCATTTAAACCCAACCTCCAACGGGTAACCATTACCATAACCTTGCCCCACAGATTGAAGACTCCAACCACCCAGTTGATCAATCAGTTCTTGCGGCGCTTCTACAGCGCGTAGGCGGTCCCGAAAACTATGCCTTAGACCATGAATAACAGCACTTTGTCCCGCAACTGTCTTAAGCCACTTGTTGATTGCCGCACTAGCTGAGTTACTGTTACAACCTTTGGCGCTGGTATATCTTGGGAAACAATACTGACTAGTTTGATTGCCTCTAATCTGTCTAGCAGCCCACAGTGACGCACCAACCAACGGGATATCCCTCTCACTGGCATCAGTCTTCAATCGTCTATGAGGATGTCGCTTTAGGCTAACATGAGGTATCTCGCAATCTAAACAAAGATCATCAACCATCAAGCCAGCTGCTTCTGACAATCTCATTCCGGTATCACTAATCAGAGCCAACAAGTGACGAATGTCATCGTCAATCGATTTGCACTCGGTTTGAAGTACCTTGATGCTTGCGTTGGAAACAGGAACTCTCTGCACCTTATCAGTCTCTGGTGGGATATAGATTCCAGCAAAGGCGTTCTTGATGCCAAGACCCTGCTCCTGAATACAGAAATTTACCATAGCTTTGACAACGCTGAAGATACGTTTGACACTTGCAGTCTTCAACCCCTTTTCAATTAAGTACCGCCTGAGTTGAGCCGCATCGGCAGAACTATATTTATCCAATGATCTAGCACCAAGACAGCTAATGAGATAACGGGTTGATCTCTGGGTGGTTGCTAAGAAAGTTGCACCTCGACCCTGCCCTTTTAACTCAAGGTATAGCAATTCAGCATCTTCTATTGTCGGTAGTCCTGAGGCAGCCGAAGGTAGCCCTTGCTCAATTAACAGGTGAGAAGCTGGAATGTCTACCTGTTGCAACCTGATACCCAGCCAATAATCATCCAATTTGGCCGAAAGAGTCCGAGATGCCATCTTCGCGCGGACAGGAGATTGAGTCCTGAGTGCCTGAATTATCCTTGGCTTTAAATAGAGGTGTCTTAGATCAAGTGGAACTGAACGAGAAAAGTAGTAACTTCCGTCCTTTAAGTAGGTGTACTGGGGGTGTTTCAATGTCCTCATTAATGTCTACTCCATTCGTAGCCGAGTGATAAAACTCTTGACTATTCAAGGGGTTAGATCAATATTGAGACCAATAATGGCGCGCCCGGAGAGGTTCGAACTCCCGACCACCTGGTTCGAAGCCAGGTACTCTATCCAGCTGAGCTACGGGCGCTTTATAGATCGCGCAGAATATACGTTGAGGCACTATATTTCAATTTGTATTTTCGCTTGTTGTATAAATTCTCAACAATTCGTCTTTATGTTAATTTTTATAGCCTGTTGACTTTTATCATCTAAATATCTAATAATTGATATTTTTAATACTTTTAATTCGCTTCCCCTGCTTTTTATTATCGATTGATAACTTGGACTAGCACATGGCAAATACCTATTACAAACAGAATCACTTAAAAAAGTTACGGGCATTTTGTCAAACGGCGAAGTTGGGCAGTATGACAAAGGCTGCTGATTCTCTGTTTGCCAGCCAACCGACTATTTCTCTTCAAATTCATGCATTAGAAGAAGAAATGGATACCATTCTTTTTGAACGTCGTGGGCCCAAACTACTACTCACTACAGAAGGCAGCATTCTTTATGAGCTATGTTTACCGCATGTTCAGGGCATTGATCGTTTAAAGGAAACGTTTGATGCTCATTGTGGTAATTTAACTTCTGGTGATTTAATCATAGCGGCGGGTGAATCAACTATTTTGTATATCCTGCCAGAACCTGTTGGCAAGTTTTCTAAGCAGTATCCCTCTATTAAACTGCGACTATCAAATGAAACCGGTCGTGATGGCATGGAATTACTTCGGTCTGATAAGGTTGATTTTGCCGTTGGATCGATGCTGGAGGTGCCTGACGATCTTATATATGATCCCATTGTTTCCTATAATCCGGTGATTATCACTCCATTAGATCACCCACTGGCCAAAATGAAAAAAGTTACCATTCAGGATATAGGCAAATTTGGCTTGATATTGCCACCCCGACATTTGAGCACTTGGCATATCGTCAAGATGGTATTTGCTCAACATAATGTTAACTTTCAGGTGACTTTAGAAGCGGGTGGATGGGAAGTAATCAAGCGTTACGTCAGTTTGGGCCAGGGTATTTCGATAGTGACTAATGTTTGTATTACGGATGAAGACAGCTCAAAAATGCATGTCATTCCTATAGACCAGTATTTTCCTAAAAGGAGTTATGGCATTGTCACAAGGAAGGGGAAATTTCTCTCTGCACCGGCAAAAAAGTTCATTGAAATTATGAATGACGGATTCGAACGGAAGTAGCAATACTATCCCTAGTAAGATTGTTGACAATTTTATGCGGGATCAGTTGCTTTTTCGATCTTAAAGCTCAATTAGTGCCGCTATTGTCAACAATATAATAATCACTTATGATCTGCCCGCTCTATAGTTAACAGCCCGAGTACTATAATAATTATCTCCAGAGGTTAGGTATGTTATATCAACAAGAGTTTGATCAATCCATAGAAAATGCCGAAGAATTCTGGGCCGATAAAGCTAAGCAGTTGAGTTGGTATAAGTATCCTGATGATATTTTATCAGTTGACTCAAAGGGCATTCATCACTGGTTTGCTGATGGGGAAATGAATACAAGCTATTTGTGCCTAGACTATCATGTCGACAATGGTCGAGCCGACCAACCCGCTTTAATCTATGACTCTCCTGTTACCGGCGACAAAAAAACATTCACTTACGCCGAGTTAAGAGATGAGGTCGCGTTGTGCGCAGGCATGCTGAAACAACTGGGTGTCGTCAAGGGTGACAGGGTTGTCATCTATCTACCGATGATCCCAGAAGCCGTGATATCAATGTTGGCTTGCGCTCGAATAGGCGCGATTCACTCAGTTGTATTCGGTGGGTTTGCATCACCAGAACTAGCCGTTCGGCTCAATGATGCGACTCCAAAGGTCATACTAACCACTTCTTGCGGCATAGAAGTCAAGCGTGTCATCGAATACAAGCCTTTGGTCGACGAAGCCATTCGACTCGCCACACATAAGCCAGCAACTTGCGTTGTCTTACAGCGACCACAGGCGCTTGCAACGCTTGTTCCAGGTCGCGATGTCGATTGGCGCGAACAAATTAAATCTGCCGTGCCAGCAGACTGTGTTCCATTAAAAGGTAGTGACCCGCTTTATATTCTTTACACCTCTGGTACAACCGGTAAACCTAAAGGTGTTGTCCGTGAAAATGGTGGCCATGCTGTCGCACTAAAATACAGCATGACGGCTATCTATGATATGAAACCTGGTGATGTGTATTGGGCTGCCTCTGATGTTGGTTGGATTGTGGGTCATTCTTATACTGTTTATGCCCCTTTATTACATGGCTGCACGACCATTATATATGAAGGTAAACCAGTAATGACACCCGACGCAGGGGCCTTTTGGCGCGTTATTTCCGAGTACAAGGTAAAGGCTCTGTTCACTGCTCCCACCGCCTTTAGAGCCATTCGTAAAGAAGACCCAGACGGAAAACTCTCAAAACAATATGACCTATCTTCTCTAACGACTATTTTTGCAGCTGGCGAACGCCTCGATCCACCAACTTATGAATGGTTGTCGAGTACTTACAAGGTACCGGTCATCGACCATTGGTGGCAAACAGAAACAGGATGGGCCATTTCGTCTAACCTCTGGGGCGTTGAAAAGATGCCGATTAAATCAGGCTCATCAACAAAACCTGTGCCGGGTTTTGATATTCAAATTCTGGATGAACAAGGCCAGCAATTGCCAACTAATACGCAAGGGTTTATTGCGATTAAACTGCCCTTACCACCAAGCTGCTTAACGTCTATTTGGGGTGATGAAGATCGTTTAAAATCCTCATATCTTGACCGTTATTTAGGTTATTTTAATACCGGTGATGGCGGCTATATTGATGAGGACGGATATCTGTTTGTTATGGGCCGTGTAGATGATGTCATTAATGTTGCTGGGCATCGCTTGTCGACAGGTGAAATGGAAGAAATTTTAGGTAAACACCCAGCGGTTGCCGAATGCGCTGTGGTTGGACGAAAAGATGAGATAAAAGGCCAGATGCCAGCGGGTTTTGTGGTACTTAAAAACACAACGGATAGTGACAATGATCAGAACCTTGTCATTGAAGAGCTAATACGAATGGTCAGACAGGAAATTGGAGCAGTGGCTTCTTTTAAAGAGGCTTATGTTGTGAATCGATTGCCTAAAACACGCTCTGGCAAAATACTTCGAAAAACAATCCGTTGTATTGCCGATGGCGAACCCTACCCACTTCCGTCAACAATTGACGACCCGAGTTCTCTTGATGAAATAGAAGCTTTGTTTACGCAAAATAGCTTGAACCAAAATTTGGAGAAGTGTTAACAAACTATATTCAGGTGCTTAGATCAAAAACTTTTATAACAGCGAACCAGTGGAATAACTATTCCCACTCAATAGTGCCAGGTGGTTTGCCTGAAATATCATAGACAACGCGTGAAATGCCTTCTATTTCATTCATAATGCGGCGCGACACATGATCGAGAAAGTCATAGGGTAAGTCTGCCCATCGGGCAGTCATAAAGTCTATGGTCTCCACAGCTCGCAGCGACACGACGTGATCATAGCGTCGTCCGTCACCCGTTACACCGACTGATTTTATCGGCAAAAAAACAACGAATGCTTGTGACACTTTGTCGTATAAATCATGACTTCTGAGCTCTTTGATAAAAATATCATCCGCTAAACGTAATACATCAGCAAATTCCTTTTTCACTTCACCTAAAATTCGGACGCCTAAACCGGGCCCTGGGAATGGATGGCGATAAACCATTTCACGCGACAAGCCGAGGTCAATACCGATCTTTCGGACTTCGTCTTTGAATAATTCTCGTAATGGCTCAACCAGACCTAGCTTCATGTCATCTGGCAGTCCACCGACGTTGTGGTGAGATTTTATTAAATGTGCCTTGCCTGTCGACGCACCGGCCGACTCTATCACGTCAGGATAGATAGTGCCTTGTGCCAACCATTTCGCATCAACTAGTTTTTCGGCTTCTTCTTCAAATATTTCGATAAACAAGTTACCGATTGCTTTGCGCTTTAGCTCGGGGTCGGTTAACCCTTTTAACTTTGCTAGAAAGCGATCTTCAGCATCCACTCGAATCACTTTGACACCCATATTTTTGTCAAATAATGACATGACCTGATCGCCTTCCTGATGACGCAACAACCCGTTATCAACAAAAATACAGGTCAGTTGTGTTCCGATGGCCTGATGCAGTAAAGCGGCAACGACAGATGAATCTACCCCTCCTGACAATCCTAAGATAACGTGGTCGGTGCCGACCTGTTGTCTAACATTGGCGATTGATGTTTCGATAATATTGGCCGACGTCCAGGCAGAGCCACAACCACATATATCATATAAAAACCGTTTGTAAATAATCACGCCTTGAACAGTATGGGTGACTTCAGGATGAAATTGTAACCCATAGATCTGGCGATCTTCGTTGGCAATACCTGCAATAGGAGCACTGTCGGTGCTTGCCATCAGTTTGAATCCTGGCGGCATAACGGAGACTCGGTCACCATGAGACATCCAAACGTCGAGCATGCCATGACCATCACTAGTGACTTCATCTTGAATATCACGTAACAACGCGGTATGACCGCGAGCACGGACCTTAGCAAATCCAAATTCACTTTTGCCACAGTTTTCAACTGCACCACCAAGTTGGCTAGCAATTGTCTGCATACCGTAGCAAATACCCAGCACAGGTATCTTCATATCGAATATTTCAATGGGCGCTAAGGGACGATGATCAGACAATGTGGATTCTGGGCCACCAGACAAAATAATACCCTTGGCGCCAAATGATTTAATTTTTGGGAACTCAACGTCCCAAGGATAAATTTCGCAGTAAACGCCGGCTTCACGAACTCGGCGAGCAATAAGTTGTGTATATTGCGAACCGAAATCTAGTATTAAAATTTTGTCTTGATGAATATCCATCGATATTTTTACTCTTGAGCGCTACAGGTTGCTGGCTTTACAGGGTTGGTTTTGTAAAACAACCCTGTAAGCTATGTCTTTGTGAACTAATGCTTTTATACGCGGTAGTTAGGCGCTTCTTTTGTGATTTGTACATCATGAACGTGTGATTCAGTCATACCTGCGCTGGTAACCTTAACAAATTCAGGCTGAGTACGCATTTCAGCAATCGTTGAGCAACCTACATACCCCATACTCGAACGAACACCACCCAGTAGTTGATGAATGGTGTCGTTGAGAGGCCCTTTGTATGGCACTCGGCCCTCGATGCCTTCGGGTACTAGTTTTTCATCAGCGCTATCCGCTTGAAAATAACGATCACTAGAACCTTTTTTCATTGCAGCAATTGAGCCCATACCCCGGTACGATTTATATGACCGCCCTTGAAACAACTCGATTTCGCCGGGCGCTTCTTCCGTGCCAGCGAACATGCCACCAATCATCACCGCATGGGCACCAGCAACGATTGCTTTTGCGATATCACCCGAGAATCGAATGCCGCCATCAGCAATTACGCCCACACCAGTGCCGATCAAAGCTTCAGCAACATTACTAATCGCTGTGATTTGAGGCACGCCAACACCGGCAACAATTCTAGTGGTACAGATCGACCCAGGGCCAATACCAACCTTCACTGCGTCAGCACCCGCCCCTACCAAATCAAGTGCCGCTGCCGCAGTTGCGATATTGCCACCAATGACTTGAATATTCGGGTATTTATTTTTAATCCAGGCAACTCTGTCGAGTACGCCGCGTGAGTGTCCGTGGGCCGTATCAACCACAATCAAATCAACTTCTGCTTCAACCAGGGCTACTATTCTATCTTCAGTATCAGCACCCGTACCCACAGCAGCACCAACCCTTAAACGCCCCTGATTATCTTTACAGGCCATAGGATGTACGGTTGATTTAGTGATATCTTTTACCGTAATCATACCTTTCAGTTTGCCTTTTTTATCGACCACCAAAAGACGTTCTATACGATGATTGTGCAGTAACTCCAGTATTTCAGTTTTTTTAGCTCGCTCACCCACTGTCACTAAACGATCCAACCCAGTCATAATCGACGACACAGGCTGGTCTAGGTTCGTTTCAAAGCGCAGATCGCGTTTGGTCACAATCCCCACTAGTCCATTCACTCCCAGTACCGGCAGGCCAGAGATACGTTGTCTATTGGTCAACTCGATAACATCGCGGACAGTCGTATTTTCGTTAATCGTAATAGGGTCTTTAATTACGCCACTTTCATATTTTTTAACCTTAGCAACCTGTTCTGCCTGTGCTTCGATCGTTAGATTTTTATGAACAATACCTATGCCGCCTTCCTGAGCCATCGAGATAGCCAGTTTTGCTTCCGTTACTGTATCCATCGCTGCTGAAATCAGCGGGATATTCAATTCAATCTTGCGCGTTAAGCGAGTTTTGAGGATAGCGTCCTTAGGTAAAACGTCTGATCTAGCGGGCACAAGTAAGACGTCGTCAAAGGTGAGAGCTTCCTGAATAATGCGCATGGGGTCTCCGAAGGAAGTTTGTGAAATTTCAAATACTAATTATAGGCCATTACTGCCCTAAGCGTAAGTCTGATTGCTAATTTTGAAGCGCTATAAATCCGTTTTTTTTAAGTTCACAGCGCCGGCTAAAGGTTATTCTTTATGAACGATTAAAAATCACTCATTATTTAAAGCGTCCTACGATAGAATATGGCTCCCAGAAAGCTCTATCAAGTTGAATATGAAATCATCGACCAACACCGAGCATGTCACTTGGACTATTTCAGCGCTCAACTTTGAAGTCAAAACTATGCTGACGGAGGGTATTGGAACCCTTTGGATAGAAGGTGAGATATCAAATTTCGTGTGCCCTGCTTCCGGGCACTGGTACTTCTCACTAAAAGATAAGCGGGCTCAGTGTCGTGCCGCCATGTTTAAAGGCAAAAATAATCGAGTGGGTTTTTTACCCAAAAATGGTCAACAAGTATTAGTTAAGGCTCAAGTCACACTCTACGAGGCTCGGGGTGAATATCAGCTAGTTGTCGAGCATGTCGAAGACGCTGGTGTTGGCGAACTCATGCGCCAATATGAAAGGCTCAAAAATGATCTGGATAAAGAAGGCCTGTTCAGTAGCAGTCTAAAGAAATCACTTCCAACCCACCCTAAAAAAATAGGCATCATTACCTCCCCCACGGGTGCGGCAATACAGGATGTCATCAGCGTGATTAGCCGTCGAGCACCACACATTCCGGTACTGGTCTTTCCAACTATGGTTCAAGGTGATCAGGCATCTGATCAAATATTAAAAGCACTCGAGCTCGTTAAGTCCAATGGCGAGTGTGATGTTCTGCTCATGGTACGTGGTGGTGGTTCATTAGAAGACATGTGGTGTTTTAATGACGAGCGAATTGCACGTGAGATTGCGCACTTTCCAATCCCCATTGTCACCGGTATAGGTCACGAAATCGATTTCACTATTGCTGACTTCGTAGCTGACTTTAGGGCGCCCACACCTTCTGTGGCCGCTGAATCGGTCACACCGGACTGTTTCGAACTGATGCAAAACATTGACTATCAGGTTAGTCAGCTGGTTTTCCAAATGAAATCTAAACTGGCTAAAAATGATGATTTTTTAACGCAACGCAAGAAAAGACTAGCGAATCAACACCCGACTCGCCAGTTCGACCAACTCGCCATGCGACTGAAATTCAATTATGAAAAGCTCATTGAACAAAATCAAAATCGGCTGTCTATAAAACAGCATCGACTGCAACTATGCCAATCTTCAATTAGGCAATTAACACCATTGCAGGTTATCGATAAACAGCAAGACCATCTTAATCAGTTGTCGATCAACAAAGTCAATGCGATGAAAAAAAACTTATTGCTAGCCGAGCATCATCTCGCCATACAAGCCAGATCACTCGATACACTTAGCCCACTTAAAACGCTTTCTCGTGGATTTGCCAAAATAACTAAACAACAAAAGATAGTCAGCTCAGTTAAACAATTAGCAACTGGAGACGCTATCGATATCGCGTTAAGTGATGGCAGTATACAGGCCACTATCATCTAGACCCACTAGCTTCAAATGAGTTTAAGTTAGGTCAACTTCATGAAATTTTTTTAATAAAAACGCTTACAATCATTTTCAAACAATGGAGTACAAAACTATGACAATTACTAGACATCAAACCAATAGTCGCATGAGCAAAATCGTCATTCATAACGAAACCATTTACCTATCGGGCCAGGTTGCACAAGATCGAGATTCCGATATCGCAACTCAGACTCAACAGGTGCTCGACAAGATTGAAGCCTTACTAGTAGAAGCCGGATCAAACAAAAATAAAATATTATCGGCGCAAATATGGCTATCTAACATTGCTAACTTTGCCGCAATGAACGAAGTTTGGGATCAGTGGATTGACGAGGGTAACCAACCTGCCCGTGCCACAATTGAAGCTCGCTTAGCATCACCTGAACTTTTGGTTGAAATAGGTATTATTGCGGCTCAGTAATTTATAGTAAACATACATTAATGAAAGGCTGGGCTTTAAAGTGTATAGTCATTTAAGAACTTTAAAAGATGGAAAGAGTATTAGTTAAGGAAATAAATTAAATGATTGAATCAGATAATCAACCAACACAAATTAAATCCTCCGTCTGCCCGCTCGATTGTCCGGATACCTGCAGCCTGTTAGTTGAAGTCACTGATACGCAGGTTATTAATGTAAAAGGATCTAACGCCAATCCCTATACTGCTGGTGTAATTTGTGAAAAAGTTGCGAAATACTATCCTGAGTTTGTTCATGGTAAGCATCGACTCCACTATCCGTTAAAACGGGTGGGTCAGCGTGGTGACAATCAGTTCGAACGAATTAGTTGGACTGAGGCGTTGGATGCAATTCACCAAGGGTTTAGTCAAGCGATTAAAAGCCACGGTCCTGAATCTGTTTTACCACTGAATTACGCCGGCCCACACGGTCAAATTTCGGCTGGCTCTATGGACCGTCGGTTCTTTAACAAGCTTGGCGCAACGCAACTCGACCGTGGGCCATTTTGTGGCGCTGTGCGTGGCACTGCTTATACCAGCCTGTTCGGTAGTTCTCCTGGCATGCCGCCCGAACAAGTGGCAGAAGCCGATGTTATTGCGGTCTGGGGCAACAATGTGACTGTGTCTAACTTGCATCTCGCCAGAGTCATTAAGTCAGCCCGTGACAAGGGTGCGAAGCTGGTTGTTGTCGACCCGAAACGAACCCGTATTGCAGAACAGGCACATCTTTATCTACAGATTAAACCAGGCACCGATGTCGTGCTCGCAATGGCACTCGCCTGTGAACTAGAAACACGCGGCGCATTC
>JBLHWR010000010.1:0-28746 GCA_047629275.1 Gammaproteobacteria bacterium | reverse complement strand
AAAGTCTATTATCGGCACTATTGTGTCTGGTGTTGTCATCTCTGTCATCCTCATATTGGTTTATAGAGATGGCGCCAGTCACCCTGGAGGAATTACAGTTTGGGTACATGCCTTGGCAGGTGTGACCTGGGTGGGCCTGCTATATTACTTCAATTTTGTTCAAGTGCCTGGTGTCGCGCAAGCACTTGGGGAAGCTAATAATGGTGGTCCAGGTGCAGCAAGTATCAATAAGTATATTGCACCCCGTGCATTGTTGTGGTTCCGCTGGGGTGCCTTAGTCACTTGGTTAAGCGGCGCTTCATTATTAGCTCAATACGGCATTCTTGGTGATGCTTTCATGCTTAAAGGCGGAGCAGCTGTTATCGGTATTGGCGCTTGGATGGGTACTATTATGCTGTTTAATGTTTGGGTATTAATATGGCCAAACCAAAAGAAAATCTTAGGTCTTGATGGAAAAACTCACGATCCTGCCGTGATAGCCAAAGCTAAATTTGTTGGATTAATGGCTTCACGCTTTAATACAGTTTTATCTATTCCCATGTTGTTAGCAATGACAGCATATGGCCACGGCGGTTTACCATTTTAGGCACTACTATTTATGTATAGTAAGGTACCTATTGAGAGGCCCTGCACGTGCAGGGTTTTTTTTGCCTCATGCAATCATAAATAGCTTGAATTCAATATAAATTAGCGTAACTTTGAAGGCTTTTTTCAAGTAGCAATAGTTATGTCTGAGCACTTAGTCAAAGCCTATAACTCCTTACCAACAAGCTTCACCAAAGGTGATGGTATTTACTTGTGGGACACAGAAGGAAAGCGCTACCTTGACGCTCTTTGTGGTATATCCGTGACCAATCTGGGGCACAATTATCCAGCGGTGACAGAAGCGATCCAACAACAGGCTTCGACCCTACTCCATACCTCCAATCTTTACTCTATTGGATGGCAGCAAAAGCTGGCTAACCTGATTTGTGAACTATCGGGTATGGATCGAGTATTCTTTGGTAACTCTGGAGCTGAAGCAAACGAAGCTGCGATTAAAATTGCGCGTTTGTATGGCCATAATCAGGGCAATAGTGACCCTCATATAATTGTCATGAATAATAGTTTTCATGGTCGTACCATGGCTACATTAAGCGCGTCGGGTGGCAGAAAGGTTCAAGCAGGTTTTGAGCCACTGTTATCTGGTTTCGTTCGTGCACCCTATAATGATATCGAATCAATTCAGTCTATTGCGAAAAACAACCAAAAAGTCGTCGCTATACTGGCAGAGCCAGTTCAAGGTGAAGGTGGTATTATTGTACCTGATGATGGCTATATTGAAGGCCTTCGCCAAATTTGTGACAAAAATAATTGGTTACTGATGTTAGATGAAGTTCAGACTGGCATCGCTCGAAGCGGCAAGATGTTTGCTTTTCAACATAACAATGTTACCCCAGATGTCCTCACTCTAGCAAAAGCACTTGGTAATGGCGTACCAATCGGTGCTTGCGTCACTCAGGGAAAAGCAGCCGATGTGATTCAACCCGGTAATCATGGTTCTACTTTTGGTGGCAATCCTTTAGCCTGTCGTGCTGGATATGCCGTATTGGAGAGTATTCAAAGAGACAACATATTAGATAATGTTATCAATTCTAGCGAGCAGTTTGTGTCGCATTTAAAGCGTGACTTAGCGGGTCATCCGGATATCAAGCAAATCAGAAATCGAGGCTTACTCGTTGGTATTGAAATGAAACACAATTACCAAGCGTTTGTTATGCATGCATTTCAGCGAGGTTTACTTTTAAATGTGACTGCAGAAAAGGTCATCCGTATACTACCACCCCTCATATTAAACAAACAACAAACTGAAGATATGGCACAGCAGATAATAGCCTGTATCCACTCTTTTGAACCCACAAACACGAGCAGCTAGTCATGAAGACTCGACATTTTTTAAGCCTGTTAGATTTCAGCACCGATGAATTACACGCATTGTTACACCATGCTATTGATGTCAAGCAACGGCTTAAACAAGGTATTTTACATACGCCCTTAACAGGTAAAGTGATGGCAATGATTTTTGAAAAGGCATCGACTAGAACTCGTGTTTCTTTCGAAGCAGGCATGAGCCAACTGGGTGGGCACGCTATGTTTCTGTCACCAAAAGACATTCAGCTAGGTCGGGGAGAGGCGATAGAAGATAGTGCTCGAGTAATATCAAGCATGGTAGATATCATCATGATACGTACCTTTGGCCATGACAGACTGCAAACACTTGCCGACCATTCTTCAAGCCCTGTGATCAATGGTTTAACCGATTATGTACATCCCTGCCAACTGCTCGCTGATATGCAAACCTGGTTTGAACTGCGGGGTGATATTAAGGGCGCTACAGTGGCATGGATTGGTGATGGCAATAATATGTGCCATTCTTATATCAATGCGGCTATCCGATTTGGCTTTACTTTAAACATTGGCTGTCCAGACGGTTATCAACCCGATGATGATTTAGTTAAAAGCGGTGGTGATCAAGTACAAATTTTTAACAGCGTTAGTGAAGCCAGTCAGGATGCTGATTTAATTGTCACCGATGTTTGGGCAAGCATGGGTCAGGAGGAGGAACAAAAAGCTCGTGAATTAGCATTTGCACCTTTTCAAGTATCGGAAAAAACAATGCAATGTGCCAATAAAGACGCTTTGTTTATGCACTGCCTTCCAGCTCACCGAGGTGAAGAGGTGTCAGCAGACGTTATAGACGGAAAGCAAAGCGTTGTCTGGCAAGAAGCCGAAAATCGTTTGCACGCCCAAAAGTCTCTAATAGAAATGTTACTTAAATAACTAGGTTGCGTACTTGAAATGAGGCCTAATTGATTACTTCTACTCGGTTATGACCCTTTTCTTTTGCTACTTTTAGTGCGGCGTCTGCCTTCGCTAAAAGCACACTTGAGGATGATTGACTCGTGACTAGCTGGCAACTCATTCCAACACTAATGGTTAAATAAGGAGAGACTCTTGATTTGGAGTGCTGTATTTTTTCTGCCTCCAATGCCTTAGTCACTTTCTTAATAAACCGCCTTGCATTTTCACTGCTTGTATTGGGTAAAATATAGGCAAATTCTGCTCCATTTAACCTGGCCAACAACTGATCTTTATGTGAAATTTCAGACATTAGCATTTGAGCAACCTGGTAGAGGTTTTTATCTCCATGCTCACTTCCATAGTGAGCGTTGTATTCGTGGTAGTAATCGATATTTAGCCTGACTAGCGCAACTTGAATATTCGACCCACTATTATTGCGCCAAATTTCTTCAAGGCCTATCCGAAAAGAACGGTAGTTTGAGGCGCCCGTCAATTCATCTGTAGTCGAAATTTTTTCCAATGCCTTATTGGTATTTGAGATCGATAGAATCAGACGCTGTAAATCATCGACCAACATCGCGTTATCAAAACGGTAATAAAGCGCGTCATTAATCAGCATGTTCATTCGCTTAACACCACTTAAATAAGCTATCATTAAAAAAAGATAGAGTGAACCTAAAATATAACCATCCGAGGTATCACGAAAGAACAGCCAGATCGTAATTGGCAGCATGATGGTGACTAGATAAGCAATATAGATCCTTAACGAAGTCGACAGGTAAGCAATGCCACCACCCGCCATGCCTAACAGTAAGGAGTGTAAGATAAATTGGACGTTAGTCGTCACATAGGGCATTAATAAAACAGCGCCGCAGCCCTGCATAATACCCGATACCACTACCCCAATAAAAAAACGATGACGCCATTGTTGATAGGGAAAGTCATTTTTGTTATGTATCAACAAAAAACGACGTAACAGGATGTACCTACCAATCAGTATTAAACTAAATAGTGCAAACCAGCCTAATACCCAATGCTCTCGACCTTGGATAGATAGTTCTATGAAAGCTAGAACAGAAGCAATACTGGAAATAATTAACGTAATGAGCATGGCGATAGTCGAGCGCTCATACAAAAAATTGACGACTTCTTGGTGCTGTAAGCGATCGCTACTTATTTCATGCTTTTCGTTAAGAGTGATCATATTTATGTTCCATTTATACTGCCATTTTTAACCATTGGCATTAACCATTGACACTAGGTCGTGAACACTAAATGATATAGTATATTTGAATTAAACCGATTGTTGGAAACTTTTAGATTGATGAGTAATAGCCAAGAATACGTACAATGGTTTAGGGGGGCTGCTCCCTATATCAAGGCCCATCGCAAGAAGGCTTTTGTCATCCTTATTTCGGATGAATTTATTCAATCTGAACATTTTATTGGTTTGATTCATGATATAGCGCTGCTCAATCACCTTGGTATTAAACTGGTTATTCTCCATGGTAGCCGTGGCAGGATTGACCAGCATCTGGAAAGAAACAACATCAGATCAAAGTTTAACCAAAATATTCGAATAAGCGATGCTGAATCCTTGCCTTATATTATTCAAGCTATCAATGAAGTAAAAACAAAGATTGAATCTCATCTATCCATGGGATTGCCAAATACTCCGATGTCCGGGTCAGAAATATCACTGGTGAGTGGCAATTTTGTTACCGGTATGCCACTGGGTATCATCGATGGTATTGATATGCAACATTCTGGTAAGGTAAGGGAAGTTAAGCATGAAGTAATTGAAGGGTTACTCGACCAAAACCATGTCATCTTGCTGTCTAATATTGGTTACTCTCGTACAGGTGAAGTGTTTAATTTGCCGGCAGAAGAACTCGCAAGCGAGGTGGCGAAATCAATTAATGCCGATAAACTAATATTTATTCACCACCATCAGTGGCAAAAACAACTCCCTGACACACTATCTAGCAGTGATTGTGAAACCTTAATTCAAGCAAAAGATACCCCAAATGATTTAAAGAATCTTCTGAATCATGCTGTGCAGGCAGTTAATTCGACTATTAAACGAGTTCATATCATCGACCAATTAGTCGATGGAGGCCTGTTATTGGAGCTCTTCACGCGAAATGGTTGTGGCACCCTGGTGACTAATCTTTTTTACGAAGGCATACGTGCGGCGGATATTAAAGATGTTGGTGGCATATTGGGCTTAATTGGACCCTTAGAATCTTCTGGCATTCTAGTCAAAAGATCACGAGAGCAACTCGAATTAGAAATAGGCTTTTTTCATGTCATCGAGAAAGACGGCATGATCATCGCATGCATTGCTTGTATCCCTAATTCAGGGCAAGCTTTAGCGGAGATTGCGTGCCTTGCTGTTCATGAGGATTATCAACGTTCGGGGCTTGGTGAACAGTTATTGCAAGTCGCAGAGCTTCAAGCATCTAAACAAGGTATTGCGCAAATCTACACTTTGACAACGCGAACTTCGCACTGGTTTATAGAGCATGGGTATGAAGAAACTACTTCTTTCAAACTTCCTCCTCATAAATTGACTCAGTACAATCAGCAAAGACGGTCGAAAGTTCTGCTTAAAGAAATTTAACTTATTATACCTACTTACTATGCCATTTGATCTAACCAACTATCTTGTCATCGGGGTTTCTTCACGAGCGCTATTTGATTTGTCAAAAGAGAACGAAATCTATGAACGTGACGGCTTAGAAGCCTACTGTCGATATCAATTAGAGCATGAAAACGACATTCTAGAAAAGGGCACCGGATTTGCACTCATCGAATCTATGTTACGAATCAATCAAATAGACGATAGTATCAGACGCATAGAAGTCGTGATTATCTCACGCAACTCCGCTGATACTAGCTTGCGTATTTCGAATTCCATCGATCATTATCAACTGGATATTACACGAGCAGCATTTACTGGTGGGGATCCTGTTGCGAAATATTTGAATGCATTTGAAGTTGATCTGTTTCTCTCGGCCACTGAAGAAGATGTGCAAGCAGCTGTCGAGTCTAATGTAGCGTCAGGGCTAATCTATGACGGCCCATCAAAAAATCTACCTGGGCCATTAAAGCAAATTCGAATTGCTTTCGATGGTGATGCCGTATTGTTTTCAGAAGAGTCAGAAATGATTTATCAACAACAAGGATTAGAAGCATTTATCGCACACGAAAAGCTCAACGCACAAAGGCCTTTACCCGAAGGGCCTTTCGCCAAATTATTAAAAACACTCTCGTTCCTTCAATTCGACCTCAATAACGAGAGCCAGACAGGCACACCACCAATCCGTACAGCTTTAGTCACAGCCAGGAACAGTCCAGCACACGAAAGAGTTATTAGAACTCTGCGGACTTGGAAGGTGCGAATAGACGAGACGTTTTTTTTAGGCGGTGTAGCAAAGAATAAAGTATTGGGTGCTTTTTCACCTCATATTTTCTTCGATGACCAACACCTACATTGTGATGCCGCAGCCAAAGTAGTTCCAACTGCAAGAGTTCCCTATAAGGGTAAGGGAGGTGGAAAAAAAGAAGCCTAAAGTTTTTTGACTCTAGGCTTTTTAAAATACAGGCATTGTCATCAATTGACGGACTAGATAATAGTGCTTTAAAGATTAATCATCACGACGTTGCTTCTCCAACCGCTCATGCTTTTCCTGAGCTTCAACTGTCAGGGTTGCAATCGGCCTAGCCTCTAATCGAAACAGACCAATCTCTTCACCAGTCTCATCACAAAAGCCATAAGATCCATCTGCCACACGGCTTAAAGCTGAATCTATTTTAACTACCAGCTTACGGTATCGGTCACGAGTACGCAGCTCAAGGGCTGCATCTGTTTCTAATGAGGCACGGTCATTAATATCAGGCTCCTGCCAATTTTCTTCCTTTAAATGTGAAATAGTGTCATTAGATTCCGCTAATAATTCTTCACGCCAGGTGAGTAATTTTTTACGAAAATATTCAACTTGTGGAGCAGACATATACTCTTCATCGATTGACGGAGTGTAATCTTCAGATAATTCAATTGTCATTGATAGGATCTCAGTTGGTGAACATCAATAATCAAAACGGTGCGCATTATAGGTCGATTTTTTGAGTTCATCAAGTGATCTTATTGTTAATTTACGCGTCAGCATAATTGACACCGTTTTTAACTGACCCCACTCGATAAAACTTAGACAGAACAGATCAATTAGACATTAAACGTATCAATAAACTAGTTCTAACCTAGATGATAATTGTTCTTTCAATGATTTAAACATAAACTAAGAGCTCAATCACTGAGTGATAAACAAGGCTTTAAATAAACACTATGATTATACGAATAGTACTGCTTTTCTTAATTGTCGCGGCTGTTTTGTGGCTACTTAAAAAACTCTTTTCTGGCGGAACAGAACCGACAGATATCCCACAGGCGCCAAAAAATAAAAGTGAAAACATGATCCAATGTAAATTTTGCGGGATTCATTCACCTGAATCAATCATCGTCATACATCGTGATCAAAACTATTGCTGTCAGGACCATGCAGACCAAGACCAGTAGTCAGCTGCCTCCAAAAAAGGAAATCGACTCTTATACAACTAACTGGGTTTCAGTTCGGCTATTCAATGTTTATCGTCTTGGGTTAGCTTCCATATTTTTCAGCCAAAGCTTCATTAATCAATCGCCTCTGCTAAACATCGTTAATCTGGCATTATATTCATGGGTCAGTCTGACGTTTGTCATTTTGTCTTTGATTTGGATTTTAGCTGCAAAAATTGAAAGCCGTATATTTGAAAAACAAGTATCATTGCAAATATACAGCGACACATTTCTGATCATATTGATCATGCACGCCTGTGGTGGCATTTCAAGCGGCCTAGGCATGCTTTTAATCATACCAATGGCGATCAGCAGTTTAATAGGAAAACAATCACTTTCTCTCACATTCAGTTCATTAGCATCGCTTGGTTTACTTGCAGAATATGTTTATTCACTAATCTACATTAGTGACCATTCAGGTAATTCCACTCAGGTCGGCATTCTTGGTGCAACATTATTTTCGACCGCAATAGTTTTCCATAAGCTCACATTAAGGTTACAAAGTAGCGAACTATTATTGCAACAAAAAGAGCACGATGTTGAACTACTCTTTGCACTCAACCAAGAAATCATTGAAGATTTGCAAGCAGGTGTTATCGTTCTTACAAAAGATCGGTCAGTCCGACACATCAATAACACAGCCCGCAAAATGCTCAAGATGACATCAAACTTAACGATGTCGCTAGAGGATAATCATCCAAAAATTCTCATCGCGCTGAGCCAATGGCAAGAATCTATAGACCGGGATGCTCCTTTTCTGCCACCTCAAACCGGAGTTGATAATTTACAAATTAGCTTTCGGCTTTTAAAAAGCAAAGGGCAAGAAAACACCTTGGTTTTTTTAAACGACGTGTCATCAATTAAAGCGAGCATGCAACAAGCCAAACTGGCGTCATTAGGCCACTTGACGGCGAGCATTGCTCATGAAATCCGTAATCCGTTAAGCGCCATTTCACACGCCGCCGAACTGTTGAGTGAGAATGAAGAACTACCCAAAGCTGAAAAACGTATGACCGAAATAATTCATCAACACACGGACCGTATCAATCATATAATTGAAGATATTATGAAAATATCTCGTGGTACGCCGACTATCATGGGAGCCATTAATTTAAAACAGTGGATGCCTGAATTTCTCGAAGCCTTTTGTTTTAATGGTGAATCGAA
Organism: Gammaproteobacteria bacterium; assembly: GCA_047629275.1. GTDB lineage: Bacteria > Pseudomonadota > Gammaproteobacteria. The sequence continues at coordinate 20,120 of JBLHWR010000010.1, read as the reverse complement.
CCTGAATTGTTTTAACCTAGAGATTTTTATCAGTGATTCGATTATTTCGTTTGATACTGGACATCTCAATCAAGTAATGACTAACCTTTGTAATAATGCTCGAACGCATGGCAATACCGATAAGCCAACCCATATAAAAATTTACCAGGACCAAAGTCAGGCTCTCAACATAGAGATAGCAGATGAAGGCCCTGGTATGGATCCATCTCGACTTGATAGAATTTTTGAACCTTTTTACACCACTAGCCATGAGGGCTCAGGGCTCGGCTTATGTATAGTCGATCAACTATGCGCGCTAAACAATGCTATTATTATTGCTCGACAGAATTCATACGGAGGCACTAGTTTTTGTGTTTTGCCAAGCTCACACACATCACCAAAATTGAATAACCACTAAACAATGCCAATGACTAAACAATGTGTATTAATTGTTGATGATGAGCCTGATATTCGTGAATTACTCGAAATCACATTATTGCGAATGGGTCTGCAAACTCATTGTGCTGCTGACTATTGTGCCGCGACACGATGGTTAAAAGAAATTAATTTTGACCTTTGCTTAACTGATATGAAACTGCCCGATGGTGACGGCATTACACTCGTAGAACATATTCAAAATCATTATCCCAATACACCAACTGCTGTTATTACGGCTCATGGCAGTATCGATATGGCTATCAAAGCCATGAAAGCAGGCGCTTTTGACTTTGTCTCTAAACCTGTCTCACTTAAGACTTTAAGGAACCTAGTTGAAAAAGCACTAACACTGCCAAGTAGCGTTCAACAAGCTAAAAAATCGTCTGAAGCTAAATATCAAATCATAGGTGAATCAAGTATTATCGTTGATTTACGGCGCTCAATAGCTAAGGTTGCCCGCAGCCAAGCACCGGTTTTTATTCAAGGCCAATCAGGTACAGGCAAAGAACTGGTAGCACGCCAAATTCACTTACAAGGCTCCCGTTCAGAATCACCTTTTATCGCTGTCAACTGCGGTGCAATACCATTAGAACTAATGGAAAGCGAATTTTTTGGACATGTCAAAGGCAGCTTTACTGGTGCAGTTAGTGATAATGTGGGCCTTTTTAAGGCCGCAAATGGTGGCTCCTTATTCCTCGACGAAATAGCCGATTTACCATTGTCTATGCAAGTCAAACTGTTGCGCGTAATACAGGAAAAAACCATACGCCCCGTTGGTAGTCAGCAGGAAGAAAACACAGATGTCAGGATAATTAGCGCCTCAAACAAAGACCTTGACGGTATGGTGCAAAAAGGTTTTTTTAGACAAGACCTTTATTACCGTGTCAATGTGATTGGTGTATCAGTGCCCGCCCTAGCAGGCCGCCGAAATGACATTGTAAAGCTTACTCAACATATTCTGGAGAAATACCGTCAGCAACAGATCTGGCAATTAACAGTAGATTCGGAGGCTATGAAAGCCCTACAGAATTATAGTTTTCCCGGTAATGTCAGAGAACTCGAAAATATCCTAGAACGTGCAACCTCACTGTGTGATGAGCACACTATAACTATTGACGATTTACAATTGCCAGAATTGTCCGTGAATACAAAAATGCCGATTACCTCTACCAGTTTGGGAGATATGACTAAATCAGTTGAAAAAGAAAAAATCCTTCAAGCCCTAACCCAAAATCGATGGAATCAATCAGCTACAGCGCGCTCCATTGGCATTACCTTGCGCCAACTAAGATATAAAATCGAAAAGTTAGAAATCAAATAAAAACTGACAGAAACTGTGACTAATTGACATAAATGTCAAAAACTGCCATTAACATTTATAATCACAAATACCAGCATTCCTCTAAGTCATTGCTTTATATAAACATTAAAAACTAATCGAAAAATTGGCACACAGCGTGCTTCTAATATATTGTAAATCGACATGAGTTGATTTCTAAATAGAATTAGACTGTAAATTATTGAGAGGTACAAACGTGAAAAGAGTACAAACAGGCTTTACATTAATCGAATTAATGATCGTTGTCGCCATTATTGGCATCTTGGCAGCCATCGCAATTCCACAATATGCAGATTACACTCAACGCACTAAAGTAGCAGGTGCCCTAGCGGGTGCAAGTACATGGAAAACAACCATATCGCTTTGCTATCAAGAGAATGGGTCCTACACTAATTGCACCGCTGGTAGTAACGGGATACCAGCCGATATCGCTGCTACGGGCACTATTAATTTTATTAACTCGCTAGCAATAACCGTTACTGATGCCACAAATATGTTCGTTACCATCAATACCGAAGGTCAGACATCTGCTGGTGCTGATATGGTATTAGTCCTTACACCTACGCTTGTTTCTGGCGCTCTGGATTGGAGAATGACAGGTACCGGCTGCACCGAAACTGTACGAAGTATCACTTTTTAAGATAATTTTGAATTAATTCGGGTCCTTAAAGGTGTTGATTATAGAATCGACACCTTTATTGTAAGACATAAACAAACATGTCCAATTTCCAGCGCATAGTCTCAAAGTAAAGGCCTTTCTAAACAGAAAAGTAACTGTTTAGAATTAATCGGCTCAAAGGATTGTAATCTAATAAATTAGAATTGAACTCATATGGTCGCAACTAACATGAACCTTACTGGGGTCGCCAGAAAATTGGTCGTCGATAATCACCTCGATGAACCTACAGTAGTAGTAGCCGTTCGGAAAGCCAACCAAGAAAAAATTTCCCTCACTGGCTATCTACTCAAAAACAAAATGATGCCCTCTGCAACTCTTGCGATGATTTCATCTCAAGAATTTGGTTTACCCGTATTTGACTTATCAGTTATGGATATTGACCAAGCAGCAATAACCTTGGTCAAAGAAAAGCTCATAACCAAACTTAATGCTATCCCCCTATTTAAGAGGGGCAATCGTTTGTTTGTTGCGATTTCAAACCCCACCAATACTCAAGCGCTGGATGAATTCAAATTTAATACCGGTTTACTAACTGAAGCTATTTTAGTTCAAGAGGATCAACTCAATAACTTTATTGATAAAGCAGTGAACTCCATGGATTCTAGTATGGGAAGCATGCTAGACGATGACCTAGACAATCTGGATATTGCAGATGAGAAAGCTCAAGAATCTATTACTAAGGCAGATATAGAAGACGCACCTGTAGTTAAGTATGTGAATAAAATATTGGTCGATGCCATTAACAAAGGTGCATCAGACATTCATTTCGAACCCTATGAAAAACGATACCGAGTTCGCTATCGAATTGATGGTATTTTATGTGAGATTGCTTCTCCGCCGATTACTATTGCAGCAAAGTTGACTTCACGAGTAAAGGTTATGTCACGAATGGACATATCTGAAAAGCGGGTTCCACAAGATGGGCGGATTAAACTCCGACTTTCATTAAACAGGGCTATTGATTTTCGGGTAAATACTTGTCCAACATTATTTGGTGAAAAAGTAGTGTTGCGCATATTAGACCCTTCGAGTGCCCAGTTGGGTATTGATGCTCTGGGTTATGAACCTGATCAAAAAAAAATATATATGGATGCTCTCTCGAGTCCATATGGCATGATCCTAGTCACTGGCCCAACTGGAAGTGGCAAAACCGTTTCTTTATATACGGGTTTAAATATTTTAAACGTACCAGAGACCAATATTTCTACTGTGGAAGATCCTGCTGAAATTAACCTTGAGGGCGTTAATCAAGTTAATGTAAACCATAAGGTTGGCCTTACTTTTGCCGAGGCAATGAAATCGTTTTTGAGGCAAGATCCAGATGTCATTATGGTTGGTGAAATCCGTGATTTGGAAACTGCTAGCATTGCAATCAAGGCAGCACAAACAGGTCACTTAGTTCTTTCAACCCTTCATACTAAAGATGCACCACAGACTTTAACTCGATTAATGAACATGGGTGTTCCGGCATTTAACATTGCTACCTCAATTAATTTAATTATTGCACAGAGGCTCGGAAGACGGCTTTGTAAACATTGTAAAGTTATCGATGACCTTCCAAAAGATGTATTGTTAAGTGAGGGATTTACAGAAGAGGACTTAATGCAATCACCTAAAATATATAAAGCTGTCGGTTGTGAACAATGCTCTAATGGCTATAAAGGTCGAGTGGGTATTTATCAGGTAATGACAATATCAGAGGAAATGATTCGGCTGATTATGAATGGCGCCAACTCGATTGATATTGCTGACCAGGCAAGAAAAGAAGGCATTGCTGATTTACGTCGTTCGGCACTTAAAAAAATTATAGCTGGGTTAATTAGCCTTGAAGAAGCAAACCGAGTAACTAGGGATTAGATTTAAATAATGGTAAAAAAGGTAGCAGATAAAACCGAGTTCACTTATGAAGGAAGGAGCCGCACCGGTACAAAAGTAAAAGGCGAAGTATACGCACTGAGTGAAACTCTGGCTAAAAACGAACTACGCAAGCAAGGCATCAACCCAATCAAGGTGCGCAAAAAACCACAATCACTATTTGGTGGTGCTGACAAAATAAAACCTTCAGATATCGCTATATTTGCACGCCAAATTGCTACTATGATGCATGCAGGCGTTCCGTTAGTTCAGTCATTCGAAATTATTGGCGAAGGCAGTGATAACAAATCAGTGAGAAAAATGATCTTTGGCATCAAATCAGAGGTTGAAGGTGGCGTGCCTTTTGCTGAAGCGTTAGCCAAACAACCCTTATATTTCGACCCATTATTTGTCAACTTAGTATCCGCTGGAGAGCAGTCTGGTGCTTTAGAAACTATGCTCGACAAACTTGCTACTTACAAAGAAAAAACTGAAGCGTTAAAATCCAAGGTAAAAAAAGCGTTATTTTATCCACTGGCTGTATTGATTGTCGCCTTTGTTGTTACTGTCATTCTATTAGTATTCGTAGTTCCTCAGTTTGAAGATTTATTCGAATCATTTGGTGCCGACCTACCCGTCTTGACTCAATTTGTAATCCATTTGTCGGAGTTTATGCAAACCTGGTGGTGGGTTATCATGGGAGGAATAATAGGTTCTGTTTACACTATTTTACACATTAAAAAAACATCTCCAAAGCTGCAGAAGGCATTTGATCATATATCATTGAAGGCACCCGTGATTGGTGAGATTATGACTAAATCAGCAATAGCTAGGTTTGCTCGCACCTTAGAAACCATGTCAGCAGCAGGTGTGCCACTCGTTGAAGCGATGAACTCTGTAGCAGGTGCAACCGGAAATATCATTTATTACAATGCGAGTATGAAAATTAGAGACGACGTTTCACAGGGCACACAGTTACAAACATCAATGAGAAATACTGGGTTATTTCCAAACATGGCAATTCAAATGATTTCGATTGGAGAAGAGGCAGGATCGCTTGACCGGATGCTAGGTAAGGTGGCTGATTTCTACGAAAATGAAGTCGACGATGCGGTTGACGCGCTTACTTCACTATTAGAGCCAATTATAATGGCTGTGTTAGGCGTTTTGGTTGGCGGGTTAATTATCGCAATGTACTTGCCTATCTTCAAACTCGGTTCGGTTGTCTAGGGGTTCATTTAATTGATTACAGATCTTATTTCATTTTTCCAATTGCATGTAGCAACCTACCTTACTTTCCTATTTATACTGGGCTTACTGATCGGCAGCTTTTTGAATGTAGTGATTTACCGATTACCTATTATGATGCAACGCGAATGGCGCTCTGATTGTCTTGAGTTTTTAGAACAGCCTTTAGAAACTGAGACTGAAAGTTTTAATCTGAGTATGCCTCGTTCAAGTTGTAGTGAATGTGGCCATGCAATTAGTGCTTTGGAAAACATCCCGATTCTTAGCTATCTCGCTCTGAAGGGAAAATGTAAAGCGTGTAAAACTTCAATTTCCATACAATATCCACTGGTTGAGTTATTCACAGGTATCATTTCGCTAGTGATTGGTTGGCATTTTGGAGTTAGTCTCCAAACACTCGCTGGGTTATTTTTTAGTTGGTGTTTAATCGCTGCTAGCGGCATAGATTTAGGCCACAAATTGCTCCCAGACAATATTACTTTACCTTTAATGTGGCTGGGCATTCTAATATCTTTCTTCAATGTTTTCATTGATTTAGAAACCAGTGTTATTGGCGCTATAGCTGGCTACCTTTGCCTCTGGAGTGTGTTTATACTTTTCAAACTAGTCACTGGAAAAGAAGGTATGGGCCATGGTGACTTTAAATTACTAGCAGCACTAGGTGCTTGGTGTGGATGGAAAATGCTCTTTGTCATTGTACTAACATCTTCACTGGTCGGTGCCGTAATTGGTATTTTGATGATACTGCTCTGCAAAACGAAACGTAATACCGAGATTCCATTTGGCCCTTACCTTGCCTCAGCAGGATGGATCAGCTTTATCTGGGGGCCAGTATTGCTCACTACCTACCTCAATATATTTTAAAACTCTATGCTAATTATAGGGCTTACGGGTGGAATAGCATCGGGGAAAACTCGAATAAGCAATTTGTTTAGTCAATTAAAAATACCTATTGTTGATACTGATATCATTAGTCGGGAAGTGATTGAACCAGGCCAAACTGGTTATATAGCAATAATAAATCACTTTGGAGCTAGCATGGTTCTGGATGATACTCAAATTGATCGTCGTAAACTGAGACAGCTGGTATTTAATAATAGTGCAGCCAAGCAATGGCTTGAGTCAGTGCTCCACCCTATTATATTTGAACAAACTCGACATCAGATCGCACACCATAATCAGAAAGAATATATCGTAGTTGTTATCCCACTCCTTTTTGAGACGAATTTTAGTAAGCTCGTTGACCGTATATTAGTTGTTGATTGTGCAGCCAATGTCCAAATCGATAGATTAATCCTTCGCGACAAAATCGATACGATTCTAGCAAAAACAATGGTTGATCAACAATGGCCAAACCAAAAGCGTATTAATCTTGCGGATGACATCATTTATAATAATAACAACGAAGACTTGGATCAACAGGTCATTGCATTACATCAAAAGTATTTAGCACTATCAGATCAGTAGAGCTTTTTACTATAATCTTAATTTGATTACCGCATGTCTCTCCAGCATAGAAACTATCACTTAGAGACGGGTTTTGGCTAAAACTGAACGCGTAATTTTATGTTTTATTCGTTATAATTAGTCTACATTAAACAGTATTTTCTTGAATGCCGCCAAAACACATTATTTTTGAACAGCCTCTCAATGAACGAATTCGCATGTGCTTACGAATCGAGACATTAATGAAGCGATTTCATTATTTTAACTCGTTAAAGGGCAACTGGAGTGGCTACTCTGCCTTGGTAGGTGTACTTGAGATAACTTCACTGTTAGAACGAGGTGATTTAAAGCAAGAATTAATGAAGGAGTTAGAACGTCAACATAGTGCTTTGAAATCACTATCGGAGCATAGTGAAGTCGACAAATCTAAGTTAACCCTCATCTTAAACAGACAGAAGCATGCACTCGAAGGGTTGCATCAATTAAATGGCAAGTTGGGTGAGCACCTTAAACGTAACGATTTTTTGTTATCCATTAAACAACGTACATCTATTCCTGGAGGCAGTTGTGATTTTGACCTACCAGAACTTCGATTTTGGTTGAATCAGGATCATAGTGAAAGAGTAAAGGACCTTGAACGATGGGCTGGCCCTTACTTGCAGCTTGAATCAGTTATCGAGCTGGTACTTAGCGTCATCAGGGAGAGCGCCACGTCAGACAAAGTTGTAGCTGAAAATGGTTTTTTTCACCAAACGTTAAATTCTCAACAACCCAATCAGCTTCTTCGAATCAGTATTCCTGCTAGTGAAGGCATTTACCCCGAACTAAGTGCAGGTAAACACCGTTATTCTGTAAGATTTCTAAATCCATTACCAATCGACAAACTTCCTACGCAGGTAAAAGAGGACGTTACTTTTTTTCTAACTCGTTGTTCACTCTAACTTCAATTCTAATAAAAGATCAATATTGAAGCTCTTGTATCCAACGTTACGAGTTGCGTTAACTACGATATTCTGCGTTTATTTTGACATAGTCATAGGATAAATCAGAAGTCCAGATAGAAGTACTGCATTGGCCTTGGTTCAAATCGACAGTAATTTTTATTTCTTCTTTACTCATCTCAAGTTGACCAAGCTCCTCCCGATATTCACTATCAGGCACCCCTTTTTTTAGCAGACAAGTATTACCAAGATACAAATCGACACAAGAGACGTCCAATGCATCAATCTTAGCACGCCCTATCGCTGCAAGAATTCGACCCCAATTAGCATCTGAAGCAAATAAAGCCGTTTTCACTAAAGGTGAATGCGCTATGGTATAACCCACTTCTCTAGCGTCTTCTGTTGTTAATGCATTCTTCACTTCAATTTCAACAAACTTGGTGGCGCCCTCTGCATCTCGAATAATGGACTGAGCTAAATATTTAAATACCCGAATTAACGCTTCAATAAATTGACTCGATTCCGCATTAACTTCCACATTAGCCTGTCCTGTTGCAATCAAAATACAAGCATCGTTGGTCGATGTATCACCATCGACAGTAATTGAATTAAACGAGCAAGCCACTGCTTGTTTGATTAGATCATTAAGCAATATTTTTTCGATTTTTGCATCGGTAGCAACATAGGCAAGCATCGTTGCCATATCTGGTTTAATCATACCGGAGCCTTTAGTAATGCCCGTTATCGTGACGGTTTCCCCTGAAATAATCACCTGTTCAGAAATTGCTTTAGGGAAGGTATCGGTTGTCATTATGCCTTGAGCAGCTTCCAACCATTTGTCCTCGTCGAGGGAATCAAACAAACTGGGTATGGCCTTACAAATCTTGACAACGGGTAGTTTGGCAGCGATAACACCAGTCGAAAACGGTAACACTTTATCAAGTGATAAGCTTGCAGTTTGCTCCGCTACTGCCTGACAACAGGCAAGCGCATCTAGATAGCCTTGTTCACCCGTTCCCGCATTTGCATTACCTGAGTTAATCAGTAAATAGCGAGTCGGTCCTTTTTTTTCTAAGTGTTCTTTTGCGACGATTACTGGCGCGGCACAAAATTTATTCGTAGTGAAGGTCGCAGATAAATTAGCTGTCTCAGAAATTTCGACTAATACTAAGTCTGTTATGTCTGCATTTGACTTTATGCCACTATGGGTAGCAGAAAGGCGAACACCTCGCACGGCCAATAACTTGTCCGGTTGCTTCAATCCAACAGCCATATTTCACCTGAATTCTTTTAAGTTAGTTTGCCGTGACACTGTTTAAACTTTTTCCCAGAGTCGCACCAACAAGGCTCATTTCGACCTATTTTCTTTTCTTTTCGAATATAGGGTTGCTGCTCATCTTCAGTAGATGACTCTTTACGACTTAATGGACTATTGGCCGAGGCATGCTCCATTTTGATATTTTCATTTTCTATCTTTCTTTTCTCTAAAGCTTCAACTTCAGACTCACTTTTTATTTGAACTTGAGTCAAATACTGCACTGCTTCATATTTAATATTATCAAGCATATCCGTAAACATTTCGAAAGACTCACGTTTATACTCTTGTACTGGATTTTTCTGCGCATAACCTCTTAAGCCAATACCCTGGCGCAAATAGTCCATCGCAGCTAAATGTTCTTTCCATTGACGGTCAGTTAAATGTAAAACGAGCTCTTTTTCGTATCGAGTAAAAACGCCATCACCCAACGCGTTGATTTTATCACTATAGGCTTTTTCCATCTGCTCAACAATCCTGTCGAGAATAACCTTATCAGTAATATGCTCATCATCAAACCACTTTTTTATCGGCATTTCGAGGCCAAGCTCATTTTTAAGAGCTAACTCTAAATCCGTCATTTTCCACTGTTCGTCAATTGAGTTAGCTGCAATATAGGTTCGAAATAGCCCTTCGACAACATCTAAACGCATCAATTTAATCGCTTCGTCAATATTTTCGGCTTGTAGCAGGTCGTCTCTTTGCTTATAAACCACCTTTCGCTGGTCATTAGCGACATCATCATATTGGAGTAGCTGTTTTCGGATATCAAAGTTATGCGCCTCAACCTTACGCTGAGCATTTTCTATCGCTTTGCTAACCCATGGATGCTCAATCGCCTCTCCATCTTCCATACCTAACTTTTGCATTAAGCCTGCAACTTTTTCAGAAGCAAAGATTCGCATTAAGGTGTCTTCCATTGACAAGTAAAACCGGGTTGAACCTGGGTCACCTTGCCGGCCTGAACGTCCACGTAATTGATTATCAATACGTCTAGATTCATGCCGCTCTGTACCTATAATATGTAATCCACCGGCAGCAATGACTTCATCATGACGCAAACGCCATTGCTCGTTTAGTTGCTTTAATTTTTCGGTATCTTCCTCTGGGATTTCACTCAGTTGAAGTTCAATATTACCACCAAGGACGATATCTGTGCCTCGCCCCGCCATATTGGTAGCAATAGTTACCTGACCGGGTTTACCAGCGTCGGCAATAATGCCTGCTTCACGCTCATGCTGTTTTGCGTTTAGAATCTCATGTTTAATTTTTTCTTTTTCCAGTAAATCAGACAAATATTCAGATGTTTCTACCGAAGTGGTTCCCACCAAAACTGGCTGACTCTTTTTTGAACATTCTTTAATATCCTCGATTATAGCGTTGTACTTCTCTCTCGCCGTCAGATAAATCAAGTCGCCCATATCGTTGCGAACCATGCTTTTATTGGTCGGCACAACGACAACTTCAAGCCCATAGATCTGCTGAAATTCGAAAGCTTCAGTATCAGCAGTACCCGTCATGCCCGATAATTTGTCGTATAGACGGAAATAATTTTGAAAAGTAATTGAAGCGATAGTTTGATTTTCGTTCTGGATATTAACGCTTTCTTTAGCCTCGATTGCTTGATGTAATCCTTCTGACCATCGACGTCCGGACATGGTACGTCCGGTGAATTCATCGACTATGACCACCTGATCATCTTTAATAATATAGTCGACATCTTTCACAAAAATCGCGTGGGCTCGAAGTCCAGCGTTTAGATGATGGACCAATGTGATATTGGCCGCATCGTATAAACTCTCACCCTCAGTTAACAAGCCCGCTTTGACCATCAGCATTTCTGCCGAGTCATGCCCTGTCTCACTTAAAAATACTTGTTTAGATTTTTCATCAATGGTGTAGTCACCTGGCCCATCCTCAACTTCTACTCTGGAAAGGCCGGGGATAATGCTATTGATACGGGTATATAACTCTGAGCTATCACTAGCCTGACCTGAAATGATAAGTGGCGTTCGAGCTTCGTCAATTAATATTGAATCAACCTCATCCACGATTGCAAAATTGAGTTCGCGTTGAACTCGATCTTCCAGAGTAAAACTTAGATTGTCGTGCATATAATCAAATCCAAACTGATTATTCGTGCCATAAGTTATATCTGATTGATAAGCAAGGCGTTTCGCGTCGTAATCCATTTCGCTCAAAACCACACCAACACTGAGCCCCAGAAAACCGTATAAACGCCCCATCCAAGCTGCATCGCGTTCTGCAAGATAATCGTTCACTGTGACAATATGAACACCTTTGCCGCTGAGTGCATTCAAATAAGCAGCGAGTGTTGCAACCAGTGTTTTACCCTCACCAGTACGCATTTCGGTGATTTGATTTTGATTCAAAATCATCGCACCAATGCATTGAACATCGTAATGGCGCATACCCAGTACACGTAAGGAGGCCTCACGACAAACAGCAAAAGCTTCTTCAAGTAATTGATCAAGGGTTTCACCTGCTTCAATTCTCTGTCGGAACTCAACTGTTTTTTGGGTTAATTGTGCATCATTTAACGCTTTTGTATCAGCTTCAAACTGATTTATTTTATTAACGCGTTGATTTAAAGTTTTGATAGTTCGATCGTTTCGACTACCGAACATTTTTCTTGATAATTTTGACAGCATTAGATGGGAAAATTCTACAGTCGGGGTTAAATTATGTGGATGCTATTTTAAAATAGCAGGCTTGGTTGTATTTCTTTACACTCAAAATTAATTCGATGCATTTATAAACTTAACGGGATTAACTTGCTTGCCATCTTTTAGCACTTCAAAGTGGACATGTGGCCCTGTTGAGCGACCAGACGAACCTATTTCAGCGATTCGAAAACCTTTCTCTACCGTATCGCCAACCGACACCAGAATTTTTGAATTATGTGCATATCGAGTAGTAAATCCATTACCGTGTGCAATATCAATGACACGGCCGTAACCATAATGCTTACCGACATAGGTAACAACACCTTTCGCCACTGCTATAACTTCGCCACCCATTTTCCCAGCAAAATCGATCCCTTTGTGCATTTCTTTTTTACCAGTCAGTGGATGCGTTCTCATACCGTAGTACGAAGAAAGCCATCCCTTTAAAATCGGACGACCACTCGGTTGAACTTCTCTTTGTAAGTTTTCGTTCATAACAATATCTTCGAGCACTTCAAGTTGATTCTCTTGATTATCTAGATCGAGTCCTAACTGTCGAATTGCAAGTGATAGCTCTGGAGTTAGTGATGAATTTTGTTCAATAAATTCTTCAGGTCCACCCATTGCAGGAATACTGTTAAAATCAAATTCATCGTCATCAATACTAGCCATATTTGTTAGCTTTTGGCCCAGTGCATCGAGTCGCATTACATGTGCTTGCAGAAGACCAAGCCTAGAAGACATGGCGTCGAGATTAGCTTCTGACTCTTGAGCTAAATTTTTAAGACTTACTTTATGCTGACGTATTTCCAGCTTCCAACCATCGATCAGTGATTGGTTATTCTGAGGTGGGTTCAGATTAAAACCCCAATATCCTGCCCCAAATAGCAAACCTAAAACGACAACTGTTAACGAAAAATTATGAAAGAAGTTAGACAAATTAAGACTAAAAACAGTGCCTTTTTTAGACGACAGAAAGAGAATATTCATAAAAGACTTACGTCGCTTCCACTGGCTGCGCATATGAAATAGGTGCAGTAGAGGCATCGTCAAACGTTACGTCTTCCCAAGCTTCTTTATCTTCTAGCAAGGCGAGCAACAACTTGTTATTCAGTGCGTGGCCAGATTTGTATCCTGAAAAAGCACCAATTAAGCTATGACCTAACAAATAAAGATCACCGATTGAGTCAAGAATTTTATGCTTTACAAATTCATTATCATATCTTAAACCATCTTCATTGAGCACTCGGTAGTCATCCAAAACAATAGCGTTATCCTGACTGCCGCCTAATGCTAAATTATTAGAGCGCAAATACTCGATATCCTTTTGAAAACCAAAAGTACGTGCCCTGCTAACCTCTTTAACAAAAGAAGTAGTTGAGAAATTAATGCTGCAGATTTGCTTTTGCTGGGTAAACAAAGGATGATCAAAATCAATTTCAAAGGTAACCTTGAAACCATTAAATGGATTGAACTCTACCCATTTATCGCCGTCCTCTACTCTGACTGTTTTCTTAATACGAATGAAACGTTTAGCTTTATTTTGTTCAACAATACCCGCCGACTGAATTAAAAAAACAAATGGACCAGCGCTTCCATCCATAATGGGCACTTCATCAGCACTTAAATCGATGTAGGCGTTATCAATACCAAGACCTGCAATGGCAGATAACAAATGTTCGACTGTAGAAATTCGTACACCATTGTCAACTAGAGTTGTTGACAGGTTGGTATCACCAACTTTTTCTGGCCGCGCCAAAATTTCTACAGGGTCATCAAGGTCGATACGCCTAAATCTAATGCCCGAGTCAATCTCAGCGGGGCGAAGTGTCAAGTAGACTTTTTTCCCTGTATGCAATCCTACGCCCATTGCGCGAATAACATTCTTTAAGGTACGTTGTTTAATCAAGGTGAGTCCCAAATTGATAGACTATAAACTATTTTTTTAGCAGGTTTACTGGACCTAGCAGGTGAGCAAAGAATAATGTCCGAATTACGTTAAAAAATCAATCTAAATCCGGCTCTGACCATGTTATGCCCATAATTTCCCGCAACTATTCTAACTTAAAGCTGCATTAGAGAAATACCGCTTTAGTTCCCTACCAATACAAATGATTTCAGTGTTTTTTACTTTCTTAAAATCGAACTGATTTATGTACAAAAACTATTGCGTCGAAAAGTACTTGGAAAAAAGTGGTGTGGGTAAAGATCTTACTATTTGCTTTATTACAAGCCTGACCAAAAAATAACAATTTCATTCCATAGGCGCAGATTAAATACCTAAAAGTGGACACCGAAATTTCTATTGAAGTCTTGGATAGCGATCTTTTTCTTTTTCCAGAACAAACTCAACTCTCCGATTTCTGGCCCGATTCTCCACAGTATTATTTTCAACTAGTGGAATAATATCTGCATACCCTGTTGCACTCATTCTTTCAGGATCAAGCCCTAAACCGATAAAAAACCGTAATACGGAAGTTGCTCTTATGGCAGAAAGCTCCCAATTAGAGGGGAACTGAGCCGTTTCTATATCTAGATTATCGGTGTGTCCACGAATTGCGATTTTATAACCCGCATATTTCCTAAACAAATAACCCAAATTAGAAAAAATAGCTCTGCCCTCGTCTTTTAACTCGGCTTTACCCGATGAAAACAGGTATCGACCGTCAATTTGAAGTATCACTTTATCCGCATTGAAGGCTAGGTCAACACTGTCAGATAAATCGGTATTAGCGATCATGCTTTCCATCTCCTCGACAATCGCTGGCTTTAGATTTTCGATTACTTGTTCAGTCGGATTTAATCCAATCATCTCCTCTATTGGCTTGAGAGGTTCCAGATTCCGACCGTTTTTAGTTGCATAATCAATAACACTAATTTGATTATCGTCATCATCCAACACCTGGACGCTAGCGACCAACTTTCTATAAGCGGCATCTTCGTAATCTGCCAAGGTATATAGAAGGATAAAAAAAACCAGTATCAATGTCATCATATCCGCAAAGGTAACTACCCAAGCCTGCCCAATGTCGTCGGCATCAATAACATTCATAAACAATTTTGCTGACACCTTAAGTTCTGTCCTTCAACTGTTGCATTGGCTTGCGCTTTTTAGCTGGCACAAATGATGAGAGTTTTTCATAAACAGACAATGGATTATTGTCCTGTAGAATACTCACGGCACCTTGAAATATGATTTCAAAGTTCATGACTTCTAGCATAGTTCTCGATTTTAGTTTGCCTGCAATAGGCAAAAATATGACTGTCGCAAGTAGAGTGCCGTAAAAAGTTGTAAGTAATGCAACCGCCATCGCAGGCCCCAAAGTCTCAGGATTTGCGAGTAGAGAAAGCATTTGTATCAGTCCTATCAGCGTTCCTAACATGCCAAAAGAAGGCGCATACATGGCCATTTTTTTAAATACGTCTTGCACTATAAAATGACGCATTTGCATTGAGTCAATTTCAGTACGCATTGCCGATCGCAGCGTTTCCTCATCAGCCGCATCAGCAATCAAGGTGCAAACCCGTTTCAAAAACGGCGAATTAGTTTTAACGTCCATCAAACTGAGTAATCCTTTGCTCCGGCTCACAGTACCTAGCTTAACCATCATATTGATCAATTCCTGAGAGTCTTGCTTGGGTGAGGTGAAAACGAAATAAGCACTCTTAAAGGCTGTCAGTACATCATTAAATTGAAAGGTCAGTAATGTGGCAGCCATTGTGCCCCCAACCACAATCATAATCCCGGGGACATTCAAAAAATTGTGCACATCTCCGCCTGAGATAATGGCAGACACGATGAGACCTATACCAGAAATGATACCTATGAGAGAAGCTAGATCCATATTTCTACCTGAGCCAATATTTAATAGTGAATGTTATATAGTCAAGTTATCACTGGCTGTTGTATAAATTTCTTAAAGCTGGTTCATCACACGTCTAGAACTAGCTCAAAAAAACACCTGTTTATTCCAACACCGCGCAAAATACACTCAACATCCCATCTATAAGAAAGACAGTCACGCCTTTGCAACCTAGTCTTGTATAAAATGTTCTCGGTAATATTTCAGTTCTTCTATTGACTCTAAAATATCGTCTAGGGCTAGGTGAGCGCCTTTCTTAGTAAAGCCTGATACTATTTCAGGCTTCCATAACCTTGCCAGCTCTTTAAGGGTACTGACATCAAGATTCCTGTAATGGAAAAAGCCTTCTAATTCGGGCATTAAACGGGCCATGAACCGCCTGTCTTGACAAATGCTATTACCACACATTGGAGACTTCCCTGGTGCCACATATTTCACCAAAAATTCCAACGTTTCTTCTTCAGCGATACGCATTGTGTCTTTACTGTTCAATACGCGCTGCGTTAATCCTGAATCACCATGATGGGTCGTATTCCATTCATCCATCGCATTCATGACTGAAAGTGACTGTTGTACGGCAATAACGGGACCCTGAGCTAATATTACCAGATTTTTATTGGTGACTACTGTAGCGATTTCTATAATTTGATCCGTTTGAGGCTCAAGGCCGGTCATTTCCAAGTCGATCCATATCAAGTTATTTTCGTCAATTGTCATGTCAGCTCCATAATGTGCTTTTAGCTTTAAAATTTTACGGTAAACTATAGCAAGATTTAGCTTGATTGGTTTAAGCACGCTTTATTTAAATTAAAATATTTTGACTTTGAATTGCAAGCCAAATCAATGCACCATAGTACACTCACACATTAGCAACAGAGCCTTTAAATTGCGTAAAATCAACGACGAAAAATGCAGTAACAATCCTGATATAGCTCCGAAACTTACAGAACAAGAAACCATTGAATTACTACCCGCTATTAATGATGATTGGCTTTTAGACAGTGCCAACCAAACCATCAGCCGGAATTTTGAGTTCAAAAACTATTATCAGACAATAGCTTTTGCCAATTCATGTGCTTGGATAGCACATCAAAATGATCATCACCCCGATATGACGGTGACATACCGACACTGTCACCTCAGCTTCACTACTCATTCTGTTGACGGCTTATCTATCAACGACTTTATTTGCGCTGCGAAAGTCGATACTTTATTAATATGACGACTGTTGATTTGATCTTATGCGGCATGACTTCTGGATACATTGATGGCTAAGCGAAAACTCAGCCACCATCAAAAAAAGCGTATTCAAGAAACTCAAGACGCGATCAACTCTGATAGCCAAAATCATATGCATGGACTGGTAATTTCACACCATGGCGGCAAAATAGTCGTAGAGTCACTGGACGGTAGCCTGCATATTTGTGCTGTAAAATCCAACATTGGTATCATTGTTTGTGGTGATACCGCTGTCTACGAACGCATTAAAGAAAAAGAATTCCGCGTACTCGCCATTCAACCAAGGCACAACCTACTTCAAAGAATTGACGGTTTCGGTCACTTAAAATCAGTCGCAGCGAACCTCAGTCAATTACTAATTTGCCTTGCGGTTAAGCCCGCACCAAACTTATTTTTACTCGATCAATACCTGCTATCAGCCGAACAACAAAATATTGATGTTGTCATCGTATTAAACAAGGCTGATATGCTGTCTGACGGCTTGGTTGATCCTTTTGACCTTAAAGCTATCTATGAACCACTCGGTTACAAAGTATTACTTGCTAGTGTGATTTCCGTGAATGGAATGGAGTCGTTACGCACCTTACTCGATAACAACACCTCGGTTTTAAGCGGTGTTTCGGGCGTAGGAAAATCGTCCATTACAAAGGCGCTATTGCCTGAAATTGACGTTAAGATATGTGAGATTTCGGAGGCGAATGAAGAAGGTAGGCACACCACTAGAACTAGTCGCCTATATCACCTGCCAAATAATGGCCACTTAATCGATACACCAGGAGTTCGCGGATTTAACCCCGTGTTAGACAACAATATACCGGTCAGTGCCGGATTTAGAGAAATTAATCGGATTTCAGAACACTGTCGATTTGCCAATTGCCGACATATCAATGAACCCAAATGTGCCGTTGTTGAAGCCGTGTCACGAAATGACATAACTGATAGTCGATATCAACACTACCTTCGATTGGTGGAAAAACTGTAAGGCCTCTTGACATCAGTACACTGCTTTACTTATGAAAGACCACCCAACTGGTGTCCACCCATTAAGTGAAGGTGTATATGATAAACCTCTTGCCCACCGTGCTGATTGCAGTTCATCACCAGTCGATAGCCATCTTCGGCGATGCCCTCCTGTCGTGCAATTTTTTGCGCTGCCAATACCATATTTCCAATCAATTCAGCTTGCGCTGGTTGAATGTCATTTGCTGTTGCAATTTTGACTTTTGGGATCACCAAAATATGCACGGGGGCCTGGGGGCTAATATCACGAAAGGCGAGGATATCATCGTTTTCGTAAACGATGTCAGCAGGTAACTCTCGATTGATAATTTTACTGAATATGGTTTCGCTCATTGTTTTTCCTGAATAGCGATTGTATTTCTTAGTTTCAAGTAAGACCTTAGTCGTATTGCTGTCGGCCTGACAACGCCCGTGACAAGGTGCCACTATCGACGAATTCAAGCTCACCGCCCAAAGGAATGCCCCGCGCTAACCGGCTGGTTTTGATATTATATTTGTGTGCCACATCAGCAATAAATTGCGAGGTAATATCTCCCTCTATCGTAGCACTGGTCGCCAGAATCACTTCACTTACACCATCTTCCTGCAATCGTTGCTCTAGTTGTTCAATGCCTAACTGGTCTGGACCAAACCCATCCAATGGCGACAACCGACCCAGCAATACAAAATAACCACCTTGATAAGCCCCAGACGCCTCGATTGCTAACACATCGGCGGGGGTTTCGACGATGCATACAATGCTCGAATTTCGACTAGGCCGGGTACAGATATCACATAAATCAGAATCAGAAAAGTTACGACAGCGATGGCAATGGCCTACTTTATCTAGGGCATTCAGGGTTGCATCAGCCAATCTTCTGGCACCGTCTGGATCACGTTCTATTAAATATAAAGCCATTCGCTGGGCCGATTTCTGACCGACGCCTGGCAAACATTTAAGCGCATTGATTAAAGCTTCTAATGAAGGAGAAGAAGACATTGATTCACCTAGAAAGGCAGTTTAAAACCAGGTGGAAGATTGAGCCCTTCAGTTAAACCCTGCATCGCATCTTGATTTGTTTTCGCCACTTTATGGACCGCGTCGTTCATCGCCGCTGCGATTAAGTCCTCGAGCATTTCCTTATCTTCTTTCATCAAGCTGGAATCGATACGCACTGAATTGACTTCGTGAGTACCACGCATAGTCACTTGAACGAGACCGCCACCTGATTCGCCTGATATTTCTTTTGCGGCTAATTCCTGTTGCGCCTTTTGCATATTTTCCTGCATTTCCTGCGCTTTCTTCATCATATCACCCAGACCACCTTTCATCTTACCTACCTCGTTTAAATTTTTCTAAAGTTCATTTCATACTGTAATTATTAGACAAAACATCTTACTTTTCATCCGTTAATTGTACGCTAGACTCAATTAATTCGGCACCGAATTCGCGCTGTAATTTCTTAACCGTCAGCTCTTGCTTAATCGAATCGATCGCCATCTGGCGGTGTTCGTGCTGTTTACGCAATCGGGTTTCACTTGGTGTTTCAGCATCGAGCTTATCTTGCACGTGCAAATCGAGGATTAATGATAACCCAAGTTTAGAGGCTATCGCCTGACAAATTTCGTCCTGATTCTCAGGATTTACAAACTTCATGAAATCAGAGGTCAAAAACAACTGCAAATGATTCTGTTCATATTTACCGACAACGCTATTAGTTGCAATGGCCTGTGCAAAACCTTGTAAGCCTAAATCATATGATAATTCTGTCCATTGAATAGCATCTGTTGCGACTGGCTTTGACTTCTCTGTCTCTTTTTGCTGGGTTACTGGCTCTTTATCCGCAAAGCTTTTCGGAATAATTAACTTGTGCGCTACGTCATGAGCCCCATAATTTAATTCTTCTAGTTCTATTGTCGGTTCATATTCTGAGGCGGGCGGGGGTTGAAACTCATCAGCTTCGCTCTGATCTCTTCCGATGTCGCTCTCGATAACAACAGCAGGAGTCGACTCTTTAAATAATGAGCCAACCGGTGCAGGTTCGATATGAGATGTAATAGCAGGCAAAGGTGGTTCAAGATTAGGATCGAGT
>JBLHWR010000009.1:0-30125 GCA_047629275.1 Gammaproteobacteria bacterium | reverse complement strand
ACGTTTCAAAACGAGCTCGCCCATTGTTTTTTAAGCAACCTTGGTTAAGCTTTCCTGACTGGCGAGGTACTCATTATAACTACCTTGGAAATCAACTAACCGTTGATCTTTCACCTCAACAATACGCGTTGCAAGTGATGATACAAATTCGCGATCATGACTAACGAAAATGACGGTGCCGTCATACTTCGCTAAAGCCTGATTCAGCGCTTCAATTGACTCCATATCAAGGTGGTTAGTTGGCTCATCAAGAATAAGTACGTTGGCATCAGACATCATTAACTTGCCAAATAGAAGTCTATTTTTTTCACCACCAGAACAAACTTTGGCTTTCTTTTTAGAATCGTCAGCGGTAAATAACAATCGTCCTAACATACCACGAACCATGAGTTCGTCGTGCTTGGCTTGTCGCCACTGAGACATCCAATCAAACAAGTTTAAATCATTATTAAAATCGTCTGTATTATCCTGGGGACAATAAGCAATGTTAGCATTTTCTGACCATTTCATGGTACCAGCGTTAGCCTGAATTTGATCGATTAGACAGCGTAAGAACGTTGTCTTACCCGTACCATTTTCACCAATTACAGCTAGTTTTGCACCCGCTTCAAGAATTAAATTGCCCTTATCAAACAATTTCTCACCGTCAAAACCATGAGAAAGACCTTCTAAAACTAACGCTTGCCTATGGAGCTTTTTCTCTTGCAGAAGAGTGATGAATGGGCTGACTCGACTCGATGGTTTCACTTCGTCCAGTTTAATTTTGTCCATCTTCTTCGCCCGCGAACTCGCCTGTTTGGCTTTTGACGCATTGGCTGAAAATCGATTAACAAAGTCTTGCAACTCACTCAGCTCCTGACTCTTTTTAGCATTAGAGGTTTGTAACTGCTCTCGTATTAAGGAAGATGCGGCCATAAAGGATTCGTAGTTACCGGGATAAACACGTAACTCACCATAGTCAATATCAGCCATATGGGTGCAGACAGAATTCAAAAAGTGTCTGTCATGCGAGATAATAATCATGGTTGACTTACGACGGTTAAGCACGGTTGCAAGCCAGTTGATCGTATTAATATCAAGGTTGTTGGTTGGCTCATCTAATAACAAAATATCAGGATCAGAAAACAAAGCCTGCGCCAGCAGCACTCGAAGTTTCCAACCGGGTGCGACCTTCTTCATTAAACCCGAGTGAAGTGACTCATCTATGCCAGCCTGAAGCAGTATTTCACCCGCTCGACTTTCTGCACTATAGCCATCCATTTCTGCAAATTCGGTCTCTAAGTCACCTACTTTCATGCCATCTTCATCAGACATTTCAGGCAGGCTATAAATCCGCTCGCGTTCTTGCTTTACCTTCCAAAGTGCCGGATCACCCATAATGACTGTGTCGATAACGCTACACTCTTCAAATGCAAATTGATCTTGACTTAAAACGCCCACCTTATCATTTGGTGTGATCGAAACATTGCCAGAGCTTGGTTGCAGCTCGCCACTTAGAATTTTCATCAACGTCGACTTTCCGCAGCCGTTGGCACCGATTAATCCGTATCGATTACCGTTGCCAAATTTAGCAGAAATGTTTTCGAATAACGGCTTGGCGCCGAATTGCATTGTAATGTTGGCGGTGGAAATCACGAAGGGTGTCCTGAATAGCTGGCAAGTAAGAAATAACGACGGTAAGTAAAGCCCCGAATTGCAAGGCAAAGCGAGCAAAATTACGGCGCATATATTACTTATTAAAGACTAAAATGTCAAAACGTTTCCGAACAATTCATTATTCCGACGTTAACTTTTCTTCGCTAATAAAATCGCCCTCTTGGGGGCAGGCAGTCCTTCGACAGTAAGGTTTGGGTTATCTTCATCTAGGCAGTTTGTCAGTGATTCAAATGTCATCCACTCAGTAGTGCGTTGCTCTTCAATAGTTGTCATTGATTGATCGACAATGCGCACATCGATAAACCCACATTTTTCTAACCAATTGGTAAGTTCGATTGCACTGGGTAAAAACCAAACATTTTTCATTCGTGCATATCGGTACTTTGGCACTAGTACATCCCCAGACCCTCCATCGATTACCAAGGTTTCCAGACATAACTCACCACCGCTACACAGCAAACTTTTTAATTGGTATAGATGATCAATAGGGCTTTTACGATGATATAGCACGCCCATAGAGAACACAGTATCAAACCAGTTCATGTCGATTGGCATGTCTTCAATACCTATCGGTAGTAGGTGTATTTCAGATCGATTTAAGTATTTTTGAATCACTTGAAATTGCAGGTTAAAGAGCACTGATGGTTCAATACCCAACACAAGAAACGGCAATTCCTGGAGCATGCGCCAACAGTGATAACCATTGCCACAACCGATGTCGAGCACTCTCCGGTTTTTCAACGGTGATAAATGCGGCAGTACACGATCCCATTTAAAGTCAGAGCGCCATTCGCTATCAACCAGTAGATCATTAAACTGAAAAGGCCCTTTTCTCCAGGGCGTTAACCCCTTAAGAGCCTTGTGCAATTGATCTTGTTGTTGGCACCCACCTTGAACCCTAACAGCCGACTGGGAAAAATCACCCATAGCACAATTAATATCAGGTAGTTGCATCAAGGCTTCATTCCAGCGGGCATAATCTCCGTGGTGGACTAGCCAATCGGGCTGTTTTAGTTCTAAATCTTCTACCCACGACGAGAAACCAGAATCCCGAAATTCAGCCATTAATGATTCGAAGTTTGTAATGGGTAATGTCATTTGATAGCCAAGTAGGAGACAAAATTAAAGCATCGAAAGCATTGATAAATTTGACCAAAGCCGGTTTGGCTTAGTCGTTGATGAAGGGTGGATTGATGATCGGGTATTAAGACATTTTCTAATGCGGTTCTCTTCTGGCTAATCTCGAGGTCACTGTACCCTTGTGTTTTTTTAAACGCTTGATATAACTCAATCATGCAATCATTTTCAGCAATGTCGTTCAGTAAAATCTTTTCGGATAAAACGAGTATGCCACCCGGTTGCATGCCTTCATAAATTTTTAAAATTAACGCATCACGTTCGTCAGGGTCGATGAATTGTAAGGTTAAGTTGAGTATGACCATCGAAGCATTCTTGATATCAACCTGCTGGATATCAGAGCAAATCCAGTCAATCTTTTGACTTGGGTGATCAAGACATTTTTTGATCATTGATTCAGAATTATCGACAGCGATGATTGCACAATTGATTGTATTAGTTTGATTGGCAACAATTAATGACGCCTCACCAAGCGAACATCCTAGGTCATAAACAGCACTTTTATCGGTAACAAACACACTCGCATACAGCCCTATCAAGCGAAGTAATAGCTCATAGCCTGGAACCGAACGTGAAATCATATCTCGAAAAACCTGAGTGACATTTTCGTCAAATTCGAAAGCCTTAATATCGCTTAACGGTTTTGAAAAAACCTCGTCTCGGGCGACTGGTTTTAGATCAGGTTGTGGATTATTATCGTTAGTCATAGGTCGTTGAATATCTGAAGTGCTTATCTATCGGAATAAAAATAATATTTTAAATACTAACAAGGTTCAATCAATCAGTTAATGTCAGTTATCTTAAAAATGCTAACTGTCTCCATCAAGTAGTCCATATCCCTATAAGTTCACCGTCAATTATTAGTTGGGGTGTTATTTTTCTGAGCCAAGGCGCTACTTTATGAGTTTGAAAAAGCCGTTTTAAGCGATGATTATTTTGATGCGTTGGTGATTCCTCAGTTCGGAATCTAACCTGAATGACTTGTCCTGATTCTTTGATGCCTAAATAGTCTAAGACTGAGTCGCGACTTAACCGTAAATTAAGCTCTGGAACCTCCAGCACAGGCTGTGCTAAAAAATCATAAGCTGATCGTAGCGGTTGGGGCATCATATGATCCACGATAAATACACGACCATCGTATAGTCTAATATCATAATCGTTGTTTTCTATTATTGGATTAGCACCTTGCTTTGCACCAAGCTGTTGAATAAAGGTATCTAGACGTGCTTTTGGCAAACTGGATCGTTTATTTACTCGAAGCCAGTAACGAATCACATTTTTTTGCCGTGCCTTTGTTAGTGAGTCGAGAGCCTCAATGTTTAAGGTTGGTGACAATGTCGAAAGTGTCAAATTTTCACTGACATTACTCAACTTCACATAATCGAGCGCCGCTAGGTCATCGAGCAATTGTTGAGTTTCTGCTTGAATATCACATACCGTGCCAATTGAGTCCTGATAGTTTGGCCACCTTTGCTTAATCACAGGCGTCAATTTGTGACGTATATAATTACGATTGAATTGAACTGAACTATTACTGGGATCTTCGAACCATTCAAGTTTGTGCTGCGTCGCATAGTCTAGCAATGTTTCACGTTTAAACTGAAGCATAGGGCGAATGAGTTGCGCCTTAGCAATTTTTTTTTGTGCAGCGATACCTCGAAGACCCGCACTACCCGAACCTCTGAGCACATTGAGTAAAAAGGTTTCGACTTGATCGTCCAAATGATGGGCTGTTAGTAAGCAATCGTTTAGTGACAGCTCCTTTGCAAATAACGCATAACGTGCGGTTCTAGCGGTGGCCTCTATATTGGTCTTTGCTGTTTGTAAGTTAAGATAACTCAGTTTAAGTTCAAGATGATAATCGCTGGCTTGCTGCTGACAAAAACTAGCCATTTTATCCGCTTCAATCTGAAGCCCATGGTGAACATGCCAAAGCTTAATGATCGGTAAGAAACGACTATTGGCCAATAAATGTAGCAGTACACAAGAGTCAAGGCCACCACTAAAGGCTAAAACACAGTTACCAACACTGGCAGGCACTAGGTCAAGGCAATCGGTCAATAGTTTCATCTGACTTGGACGAGGTTTCATTCTATTTAAATAAGTCGAGTTAATGGACGTGGGGTATTGATTACCTCTATGTTAAGCCAGTTTTGGCACTAGGCTTCCTTGTAATTACCAAAACTCATCAACTTTTTATAACGCTGGTCCAATAGTTTATCAATACTCACTGACTCTAACGCTTCGATATTTTCGATCAGGTTGAGCTTGAGTTTTGCTGCCATCTTATCATAGTCACGATGCGCGCCACCCAGTGGCTCATCGATCACGTCATCCACTAGATTAAGGGCAAATAAGCGTTCAGCAGTAATCCCCATAGCCTCAGCTGCTTGAGATGCTTTGTCCGCACTTTTCCACAATATTGAGGCACAGCCTTCGGGAGAGATGACTGAATAAGTTGAGTACTGAAGCATATTAATACGGTCACCAACACAAATAGCCAACGCGCCACCTGACCCACCCTCACCTATGATGGTACAAATAACGGGGGTTTTTAGATCAGCGAGTACGTATAGGTTGCGAGCAATCGCCTCACTTTGGCCACGTTCTTCAGCACCAATGCCAGGGTAAGCGCCTGGTGTATCCACCAGTGTTATCAAAGGCATTTTGAATTTCTCGGCCATTTGCATTAAGCGCAGCGCTTTACGATAACCCTCTGGCCGAGGCATACCAAAATTACGTTTTATTTTTTCTTTAGTATCGCGTCCTTTTTGATGACCAATTACCATGACAGGCTTACCATCTAGCCGTCCAATGCCACCAACAATAGGATCATCATTCGAATAGGCTCGATCACCATGTAAAAATTCAAAGTCAGTAAACATTCGGTCAATATAATCAAGCGTATAGGGACGACTAGGGTGACGTGATAACTGTGAGATTTGCCAAGGCGTTAATTTAGAGAAAATGTTAGAGGTCAGGTTATCAGCTTTCTTTTCAAGCGTGTTAATTTCTTCAGAAATATTGATATCCGAGTCATCAGTGACATAACGTAACTCTGATATTTTTGCCTGTAGTTCGGCAATAGGCTGTTCAAATTCTAAAAAGTTAGGGTCCATAATTATCTTTTAAGTTATCGTTATTGGTATTGATAGAACAAGACGTTGATGCACGTTTGATGAATCCTTCATAGTGTTAATCATAAGTGTTAGTGTAACGATTCAGAGACAAGCTGTCACCAGTTGACATGTGAATGATAGGAAACTGAATGTGACTAAACACTTTAGATTACAACGATTGATTTATCATCTCTAATGCTTCCGCAGGATTTTGATGCAGTGTAATGGGTCTCCCTATAACCAAATAGCTAGCGCCTTTTTGCATGGCTTGTTTGGGCGTCATAATCCGATGCTGGTCATCTGTAGCCGCCCAGTCAGGTCGTATGCCGGGTGTAACCAGCAAAGGTGCATTACCAAAGGTTTCGCGCAATAAGCAGGCTTCTTGTGCCGAGCAGACTAATCCATCTAGCCCCTCTTTAATCGCCATGCCCGCGAGTCTTTTCACATAATGTGGTAGGTCATCACTGATACCCAATTGGGCCAAATCAGCTGACTTCAAGCTGGTAAGGACGCTAACGGCAATCAAAAACGGATGGCGATTGCCAGCCATATCTACTCCTTCACGGGCGGCGCTTAACATGGACTGACCACCCATTGCGTGAACATTAACCATCCATACTTCTAATTGAGCTGCTGCATATACCGCTTTTTTAACTGTATTGGGTATGTCATGAAATTTAAGATCTAGAAAAACATCAAACCCTTTACTGACTAATTTTTCTACCAGCTGAGGACCTGCTCGAGTAAATAACTCCTTACCAATTTTTAGTTTGCATTGTTCAGGGCTGGTTTTTGCAACGAACTCTAATGCCTGTTTTTGATCAGAATAATCTAGTGCTACTATCACTCGAGATTCGTTATTACTCATTTGGTTTGACTCATTAAGAAGTGCTCATTGTTACTCATTAACCGTATGGATAATGTTTATTGATCATTAAACAGATTTCATTGACGACCAGTTTCTGCAACTGGGGCAGTGCCATTGTATCGCGTGACTTCCATATCCACATTGGGTACAGACAAATTCTGTCTTTTTTTCCTGCATCGCTTTTAGGAAATTTGATAGCCCTTCCCAAGTATCAGTTAACGCCATAGAGTCAACTCGAAGAAACTGCAAAGCAAAATTATAGGCACCAAACGAGGGTGTTTTTGACAATACTACGGTTAAGAATTTTTTTGCTTTTTCGGACTGTTTCGTCTTAACGTAGTGCTCTAACAAAGCAATAGCAAGACGGGTTGAAGGGCTAGATAAATATTGCTGCTGAAGGAAAGTTTGATACTGGGTTGATTCATTACCTTGCTGAAAAAGCTGTTTTGCTGGTTCGATATACAACGCCATGTATTCTGGCTTTTTTATTATCAAACGCTGGAAAATCTTTTTTGCAGCAGGATGATCTTGCCTGTTCAAATGCCAGCGGATCAGCAACAATGTTGCGCGCACACAGCTGCTGTCAACTTCTAGTGCTTTTAGTAAGCTGTTCCGTGCCTTTTTTTGATTCCCCTTAGATACCGCTTTTTCTGCTGCTTCGCAGAGACATTGGCTCAAAGCGACAGATGCACCGGCATGCTTGAGGTCAAATAAGACCTGTGCACAATCAACGGCTTCACCCCATGATTTTTGGGTAATATATAAATCCAATAAATGGCTGTAAGCGAAGAGATTAGTGCTGTTTAAATTGATTAATTCTTTAAATAACTTTTCAGCACGTCCTAACAACCCAGCCTTAAGATAGTCGCTGGCCAGCTCTTCTATGGCTGTGCTTCTTTGTTTCTGACTTAAGTCTGCTCGAGCGAGTAAGCTTTGATGTACTTTGATGGCGCGATCAACCTCACCTTTTGATCGGAACAGATTTCCTAGCGAAAGATGAACTTCGATTGTATTTGGATTAACTTCAACTATGTTTGTGAAAACTTTTATTGCGCTATCAGGGTCGTCTAGCAATAAATAATTGAGCCCTTGGGCATAAGAATCAGAGTAGTTTTGAAGTTGATTGGTGGACTGTGTTTTTTTGAATGGTCGCCATCTACCAAGAACCCACCCAGTGAAAATGGATATAAAGACTAATAAAAAGAGCCACAGGTCCATTACAGATAACCAGGCTTACTTGAAAGTGTGTTTATCTCAATTGATACCAGCACAGATTCAACAGAGCTATGTTTGACTATTAGCTCGGTCTCTTAATTCTTTACCGGGCTTAAAATGTGGCACATGCTTTCCAGAAAGACTTACCTTATCACCAGACTTTGGATTTCTGCCAGTTCTTGGGGGACGATAATGTAGGCTAAAGCTACCAAAACCTCTAATTTCTATTCTCTTACCATTTGATAATGAAGTACTCATCATTTCGATCAAGCTTTTAACGGCTAATTCAACATCTTTATAAGCAAGATGGGTTTGATTTTTCGATAGATTATCTATTAAATCTGATTTAGTTAATGACGGTATAAAATCTAATTCCTTCATCACAACCTCCAACTAAAATTATAAAAGTGGCATAGCAACCGATATCACTATGCCACCTTTTATCATCGGGTTACGTTAAAAAGCTAACCTACGAATCCATTTTCTCTTTTAACAAGTCACCAAAACTAGTGGTTGCAGCACCTTCGTTATTGCTAGTACCATAATCTTGTAACGCTTCCTGCTCTTCGTCGGTATCTTTTGCCTTGATAGACAAATAAACACTGCGACCTTTACGATCCATACCCGTAATCTTAGCTTCGATTTGATCGCCTTCGTTCATGAAAGATCTCGCATCTTCAACACGGTCTTTGGCCATTTCAGACGCTCTTAACAAGCCTTCAATACCATCACCCAAATCGATAGTAGCTGCTTTAGCATCAACTGAGATGACCGTGCCAGTAACAATACTGCCCTTTGGTTTATCAGACATATAACTAGCGAAAGGATCTTTTTCGATTTGCTTGATACCCAGTGAAATACGCTCGCGCTCTGGATCAATAGAGAGAACCATTGCGTCTAGTTCCTGACCTTTTTGATAGTCACGAACGGCTTCTTCACCTGGCTTGTTCCAAGAAAGGTCAGTCAAGTGAATCAGACCATCGATATTACCTGGCAATCCAATAAAGATACCAAAATCAGTAATCGACTTGATTTTACCTGAAATGATATCGCCTTTATTACTAGTAGAGCCAAACTCATCCCATGGATTCTGCTTGCACTGCTTCATGCCCAGTGAAATCCTACGACGTTCTTCGTCAATTTCAAGAATAACCACTTCAACTTCATCGCCCAAAGTGACCACTTTATTAGGATTAACGTTTTTGTTAGTCCAATCCATTTCAGAAACGTGTACCAGACCTTCAACACCATCTTCAATTTCAACAAAACAACCATAATCGGTGATGTTGCTAATATGACCAAACAGGTGCTGACCTTCTGGGTAGCGACGCATGATGTTAGCCCATGGGTCATCACCCATTTGCTTAAGACCAAGAGAAACTCGATTCTTCTCACGATCAAATTTAAGGACGACAACATCAATCTCTTGACCAATTTCAACGACTTCTGATGGGTGCTTAACACGCTTCCAAGCCATATCTGTAATATGTAGAAGACCGTCAATACCACCTAGATCAAGGAATGCACCATAATCAGTCAGGTTCTTAACGATACCCTTGACGCGTTCACCTTCTTTTAAGTTCTCAAGTAACTTATTGCGTTCTTCGCTGAATTCTTTCTCAACGACTGCACGACGAGATACCACAACGTTGTTGCGTTTCTGGTCAAGTTTAATGATTTTGAATTCAAGTTCTTTTTCTTCAAGATAAGCCGTGTCACGTACCGGACGGACGTCAACCAACGAACCAGGTAGGAAGGCACGGATTTCACCAATATCGACTGTGAAACCACCTTTGACCTTACCAGTGAAACGACCTGTAATAATCTCATCATTCGCTTGAGCTTCCTCTAAACGAGTCCAGGCTCTTGCACGCTTAGCTTTCTCTCTTGAAAGACGTGACTCTCCATAACCGTCTTCAAGGGCTTCTAGAGCCACTTCAACGATATCGCCAATAGCGACTTCAAGTTCACCACTTTCGTTATAAAACTGCTCTCTTGGAATGACGCCTTCCGACTTCAGTCCTGCGTTAATAATAACAACGTCTCGATTAATATCGACAACTTCGCCGGTGATAATTTCACCAATGCGCATATTCATTTGAGTAATGCTTTGTTCGAGCATTTCTGCAAAATTTTCTGACATGAGGTATTTCCTAATAATGAATCTATAATTTTGAAAGGAGCTTCATAGTTTCTTTCGAAACAAACACTTTCTCAATTACGCTAGTTTAAAAAACCAAGTAAATAGTGCATCTACTCGGACCGATTAAGTTGATTCTTTAATATGGGCAATGACCAAATCGATCACTTGTTCCAAATCAAGCATACTGGAATCAACTACTATTGCATCAGGGGCTGGAACCAATGGAGATTCGGATCGATTTCGATCACGCTCATCCCTTTCGATCATTTCAGCTTGAAGCTGCGAGATATTAGACGATATACCCATAGCAATCAACTGGTTATAACGTCTTTGAGCTCTTATTTCAACTGAAGCTAACAAAAAGAACTTAAATCTTGCCTGTGGGAATACAACTGTGCCCAGATCGCGGCCATCGGCCACTAATCCAGGTGACTGGAAACAGTCTTGCTGAAAAGCCAGTAACCGTTGGCGTACAAGCGGATATTGGGCAATTACTGAGGCTGCTTCTGACGTTTTTTCTTGTCGTATTTGGTTAGACATATCGATACCATCAAGAAATGGAATGCTGAGCTCTTGGCCAACTTCAAAACGAATGTCTAGATCAGTAATACTGTTAAGCACGCTTGACTCAACATTTATATCAGCCGTTTTTTGTAAAGCCTTTAAAGCTGCTAGACGATAAATTGCACCACTATCAAGCAGATTAAAGCCCAGTTTTCGTGCCACTCGTAATGCCAGAGACCCTTTACCCGATCCACTGGGTCCATCAATAACGATGACATAAGGTGCGTTCTTTTCAATCATATAATTCTAACCTTCATTCCAGTACTACTTGCCAGATCAACAAAACCTGGAAACGATGTATTGACATTGGTACAATTATTGATGGTAATTGTACCCGTCGCGCAAATTGAAGCGACACTAAATGCCATAGCAATACGATGATCACCATGGGACTCGACTTCACCACCTCCAATGCTCCCCCCTTGAATGCAAATTCCATCCATGGTTGGGTCGGCATTAACACCGAGTGTAGTTAATCCATCTGCCATAACTTTTATCCGATCACTTTCTTTTATTCTTAACTCTTCTGCACCGGTTAAAGTTGTTTGACCCTCGGCGCAGGCCGCAGCAATAAACAAAACAGGAAACTCATCAATTGCTAATGGTACTAGCGCTTTTGGTATATCGATACCTTTAAGTTTAGCACTACGAACCATTATATCAGCAACCGGTTCACCACCAACATCCCGTTGGTTAGTAATCGTAATGTCAGCACCCATCAATTTAAGAATATCGATAACACCCGTTCTGGTTGGGTTGATTCCGACATGGGTCAATATCAATTCAGTGCCGGCAGGAGAAATACTAGCCGCAACCATAAAAAAAGCAGCTGATGATATATCAGCAGGCACTTCAATATCAGTAGCAATCAGCGTTTGCCCCCCTCTCAACTTGATCACGGCACCCTTGGTTTCAACCTGACAGCCAAACCCTCGCAGCATACGTTCGGTATGGTCTCTTGTTGGTGCGGGTTCAGTTACAACAGTTTCACCCTTGGCGTAAAGACCCGCCAACAGAATGCAAGACTTAACCTGGGCAGAAGCCATCGGTAACTGGTAGTCAATTGCGGTCAATGCGGATTTCCCGTGCACTGTCAAAGGTGCAGTACCATTAGTGTCACTATCAATTTTAGCCTGCATCGCAAGCAGTGGATTAATCACTCGATTCATCGGACGGTCTGACAATGACTCATCGCCGATGAGTGTTGTATCGAAGCTTTGCCCTGCCAGCAACCCGAGCAATAAACGCATAGCGGTGCCAGAGTTACCCATATCAAGACTTGAATCCGGTTGCATCAAACCATGCAAGCCAACACCTTTAACCACAATTTGATCGTCTATGCGTGTGATATCAACACCCATGGCCTGAAAAGATCTCATCGTATTCAGACTATCTTCACCTTGCAAAAACCCACTAATGTGGCTGGTACCCTCAGCAATTGAAGACAATATAATTGAACGATGCGACATTGATTTATCGCCTGGTACCCTAATCGAACCTCCGGCTAATCCGCCAGGAGTACATATAAAGCTGCATTTAGAATTGCTTTCAGTGTCGATCATTAACAATTGCCTACTAGAGTGTCTCTTTCTAATTTTGCTTTACCAAAAAGCTGCAATAACTTTTCAGCATCTTGTTGCTTAATTGCTTCTGCCACTTCATCAAGCTCTTTTTTATAGCCATCAATTAACTCAACGAGGGCATCACCATTAGCCAGGCAAATATCACGCCACATAACTGAGTCACTGGATGCAATTCGAGTAAAGTCTCTAAAGCCACCCGCTGCGTATTTGAATATTTCATCGTGATCATTTAGCCCTGACAGGTAATTGACCATTGAAAAAGCCAGCAAATGAGGCAAATGTGACGTTGCAGCTAAAACCTTATCGTGCTGAATCACGCTCAGATACTCAATTTGGGCACCACATTGTCGCCACATGTCAGAGATTTTATCGATACTTAATTGCGTATTTTCCTGCAAAGGGGTCAAAATAATCTTTCTATTTTGATAAAGCACCGCCGTGCCCGCTTCTACACCACTTTTCTCAGAACCAGCAATAGGATGCCCTGGTACAAATTGTCTTAAGCGGGCACCTAAGCCTGCCCTAGCGGCCTCGATGACCGAACCTTTGGTGCTACCAACATCAGTTACAATCGTGTCATTGGATATAACACTACTCATTTGCTCAAATATACTTTGCATCGTACCGAGTGGAACGGCAATCACTACGACATCTGCGTTTTTAACCGCTTCAGCGACGCTATCGCAATAACTATCGATAACACCTAGTTGAATGCCTTTTTGGAGGTTAGTTTGACTGCGTCCGCAACCGACAACATGCCCAACAGCCTTTGCCTGCTTCAGCGCAAGCGCTAATGAGCTGCCGATTAGACCGACACCGATAATAGCCAGACGATTGATCATAGCGGTTGCTTTGAGTCTTTAATAATTGCTGATAAAATGATGCGCATCCCGATTCTTTGTCTCATTTTTATATGACTCAAAGTGAAGCTTTAGGATAAGAACCTAGAATTTTAAATAGTGAAGCTTGCTCTTCTAGACCAGTTAGCGCTTTTTTTACACTCCCAACATCCTGATGACCGTCAATATCAATGAAAAATATGTATTCCCATTTCCGTTCTGGCGCGGGGCGTGACTCAATTTTATTCATACTAATGTTGTTGTCAGCCAGTGGCTGCAAAAGAGCAAGCAATGCGCCGGGGTAGTTTTTCGTTGAGATCAACATCGATGTTTTATCATTACCGCTAGGTGCAATATCCTGATGCCCTATGATGACAAAACGTGTGGTATTGTCCGACAAGTCCTCAATGTTCTCAAAGCAGATAGAGAGATTAAACACTTCAACCGCTGGAATACCACAAATCGCAGCGGCTGTTTCATCTAGGCTTGCAATTCTTGCTGCTTCAGCATTACTACTAACCGGAATACGTTCAATATCGGGGAAATTTTGATTCAACCAACGCCTGCATTGTGCAAATGATTGCTGATGTGAATAAATATGGGTGATATTTGAAGCGTCTTGAGACAGGTTCACAAGATGATGATGAATGCGTATTTCTACCTCACCACAAATTTTCAGCTTGGAATCTACAAAAGTATCAAGTGTATGGCTCACCACTCCTTCCGTTGAATTTTCTACCGGCACTAAACCAAAATCGGCATAACCTGATTCTACCGAATTAAAAACATCAGGAATACTGCTCATAGGCACCGTCGAAACTGAGTGACCAAAATACTTTAGAGCGGCACTTTGAGTAAAAGTCCCTTCAGGTCCAAGATAAGCAATTTTTAACGGTTGCTCCAGCGCCAGACAGGCAGACATTACTTCGCGCACTAGGCGGCCTACTTCATCATCGCTTAAAGGACCCTTATTCTCGGACTTGATTCGTTGTATAACCTGAGCTTCACGATCCGGGCGAAAAAAATTAATGGTCTCACCAGAGAACTCACTCGATGCTTTTTTAACGTCAGCCACACTAATGGCACATTGGGCACGTTGATTAAACAAGTCCAGGAGCTGACTATCGATATTATCGATTTGACTTCGTAGTTTTTGAAGTGACTCCTCACTTTTGTTGGCATCATTCATATTAATATTAGCAATTAATCCTCACCCTCAGACGATTCCTCATCAAGATTGGCATCTTCGTCTTCTGTTGGGCTAGCCGCTACCGCTTCAATTTGAACCAATTGCTCATTCTTACCCAATCGAATCAACGTAACGCCTTGGGTATTTCTAGCCAGTATAGAGATATCATCGATAGGGGTTCTTACCAATGTTCCTGCATTACTAATAAGCATCACTTCCTCGTCACCCGTCGTTCTGAACGCACCAACAACACGACCATTTCGGGCTGAGGTTTGGATCGATATTACTCCCTGACCACCACGTCTCTGGACTGAGAAATCCTTCACTCGAGTACGCTTACCGTAACCATTTTCAGTTGCAAACAAGATTTCACCATCATCAGAATCAGTGGCAATTAAGGAAATCACTTCATCATCCGCTTTAATTTTGATACCGCGAACACCCGCTGCGGTTCGACCCATAGCACGAACATCATTTTCAGAGATACGAATGCCTTTACCAGTTCCAGTGAAGAGCATTAAGTCAGAACTTCCAGCTGTCAGTTGAACGCCAATCAGGCTATCTTCTTCACGTAAATCAAGCGCGATGATGCCGTTGGTTCGGGGTCGAGAAAAGCTTGAGAGTGGTGTCCGCTTTACCTTACCGCTAGCGGTAGCAAAAAAGATAAACTGATCTTCAGGGTAATCACGCACAGGTAATATCGCAGTGATGCGCTCGTTTTCTTCCAATGGTAATAGATTGACCATGGGTCGACCGCGTGCAGTTCGGCTGCCGATTGGTAATTGGTAAACTTTTTGCCAGTAAACCTTTCCACGTGTCGAGAAGCAGAGCAACGTGTCGTGTGTCGATGCAGAAAACATTTGCTCGACAAAATCCTCGTCTTTTACTTTTGTTGCTGCTTTACCACGACCACCACGGCGCTGAGCAGAGTAGGATTCGAGTGGCTGTGCTTTGGCATACCCAAGATGAGATATCGTTACAACCACGTCTTCTTCTGTAATCAAGTCTTCGACAGTTAAATCTGAATGATCAATTAAAATTTCAGTACGGCGTGGATCTGAAAATTGTTCTTTGATTGCTACGAGCTCCAGTCTAATTTCTGACTTCAAACGCTCATCACTATCCAGAATATCCAATAAATCTTCGATTTTTTCGAGTATTTCTCGATACTCATTAATAATCTTATCTTGCTCAAGACCCGTCAGTTTATGCAACCGTAAATCGAGAATTGCCTGAGCTTGACGTTCGGTCAATCGGTAAGTCTCTCCTACCAGCCCACATTCGGCAGGAATACCTTCTGGACGTGAAGAGTCTGCACCGGCTCGTTGCAGCATATCCATTACAACACCTGGCACCCAGGCTTTGTCGAGCAACCCTGCTTTTGCGATTGCTGGACTGGATGACTGCTTAATTAACAAAATAATCTCATCGATATTCGACAGAGCAACCGCTAGTCCTTCGAGTAGGTGCGCACGATCACGAGCTTTTCGTAGATCAAAAATGGTGCGGCGAGTAACGACTTCGCGGCGATGTAAAATAAAGGCTTCGATAATACTTCTTAAATCGAGTAACCGTGGTTGACCATTTACCAGCGCAACCATATTGATGCCAAATACATTTTGCATTTGGGTTTGCTTATAGAGATTATTCAAAACAACGTCAGGGATTTCGCCACGACGTAATTCAATCACCATTCGCATGCCGTCTTTATCCGATTCATCACGTAAGCCAGTGATACCTTCAAGGCGCTTTTCTTTGACTAACTCGGCAATCTTTTCGAGCAAGCGGGCCTTGTTTACCTGATAGGGTAACTCTGTGACGATAATACTTTGCTTACCTTTTTTATCTTCCTCGACTTCCGAACGACAACGCAGATAAATCTTACCTTTGCCGGTTCGATAGGCTTCTCGTATGCCACGCGCGCCATTAATAAAGCCAGCGGTTGGAAAGTCAGGCCCAGGTATGCATTCCATTAAGCCTTCAACATCAACATCGGGTTGATCGAGCATTAATAAACAAGCATCAACAACCTCGGACAAGTTATGTGGCGGAATATTAGTAGCCATGCCGACCGCAATACCAGATGATCCATTAATCAGTAAGTTAGGCGTACGAGTTGGTAATACGACAGGCTCATACTCAGATTCATCGTAGTTAGGTGAAAAGTCGACGGTCTCCTTGTCTAAGTCGGCTAGCAGCTCATGTGCAATTCTCGACATGCGCACTTCGGTGTAACGCATCGCAGCGGGCGAATCGCCATCGACTGAACCAAAGTTACCCTGCCCATCAACGAGCATGTGGCGCATTGAAAACGGCTGGGCCATTCTAACGATTGTATCGTAAACAGCGGTATCACCATGTGGGTGATATTTACCGATAACATCACCAACCACTCGGGCTGATTTTTTATAGGGTTTATTGTAGTCGTTGCCCAATACACTCATCGCAAACAAAACACGACGATGTACTGGCTTCAATCCGTCTCGAACATCGGGTAGAGCACGCCCGACAATAACGCTCATTGCGTATTCAAGATAAGATTGACGCATCTCGTCTTCTAAATTAACAGGAAATACTTCTTTGGCGATGTCGGCCATAAAAATGGAGTCTCAGGTTGTAAAATTCGACGCAGATTGATTTATTATCGTTATGCGCCATTTTAACACAACCCTTAAGGTCAACACTACTTATTATAAAGACAGCTCAGAATTAAATTACCGCGCTCTTACGGAAAATAAAGAAAATAAAACCATTGTTTACAGGATTTAAAAGGCGCTAGATTTGAAACTTAATTTTACTATATTGTTCGACATCAATAGTTAAATTAAGCTAAGAAATTTTACTCATTGACTTCATTTACTGACAATATTGAACAAGACTAGGCGATCTTAATCTTGTAAAATTTAATCATGAACTTTCAACACCAAAATCACCTATACCAAATATTAGTGCCCGAATGGATTGTCACTGTCAATCCCACGTTTGAGGTGCTGACCGATTTTGCATTGGTCATTAAGGCCAATAAAATACATTCAATTGTGGCGGCCAATGAATTAGGCGACCTCGACTTTTTCGACCAAGCCAAACTATACGAGCTCCCAGGACAGGCACTGATGCCTGGCTTAGTGAACAGTCATACACATTCGTCAATGAGTCTTTTCCGGGGTATGGCTGACGACTTGGCTCTAATGGATTGGCTCAATAACCATATATGGCCGGCAGAGGGCAAATGGATAAACCCACAGTTCATTACAGATGGTTTTGAATTATCAGCCGCAGAAATGATTCGTTCAGGAACAACTTGTATGAACGATATGTATTTTTACCCCGATTTAGTGGCCCGCAGTGCCCAAAAAATGGGGATGCGCACTGTGGTTGGTTTAATCATTTTAGACTTCCCCACTGTTTGGGCGCAAAACGCCGATGATTACCTTAGCAAAGCGTTAGCCGTACATGATGAAATAAGTGAACTGCCATTAGTCAGTAGCGCCTTTGCGCCTCATGCCCCTTACACCGTATCCGACGCACCTCTTGAGAAAATTGCAATGTATAGTAGTGAGCTTGAATTGCCTGTTCACATGCACATTCATGAAACCGCCTTCGAAGTCATGGAAGCCGAGAAAAATACCGGTAAACGTCCATTCGAACGATTGGATCAACTGAACTTAGTTAACCCAAACTTGATCGCAGTGCACATGACCCAACTGAACGACAGTGAAATTGATAGGCTGTCAGAAACGGGCGCTCATGTTGTGCACTGTCCTGGATCAAATTTAAAGCTCGCAAGTGGTATGTGCCCCGTCGCGGCTTTGCAGGACAAAGCCATTAATGTTTGTTTGGGCACTGATAGCGCCGCAAGCAACAATGACCTCGATATGTTTGGTGAAATGCGCACCGCTGCTTTATTGGCTAAAGGTGTTAGCGGCAATGCCGCTGCCTGTAATGCTCAACAAACTATTCAAATGGCAACTATTAATGGCGCTAAGGCTTTAGGCTTAGGCAATGATATTGGTTCGATAGAAATAGGTAAATTTGCCGACTTAATCGCCGTCAATCTGTCGGGTTTAAATACTCAGCCACTATACGACGTGGTGGCGCAACTGGTATATGCGACAAATAGTCGACAGGTTTCTCATGTGTGGATCGATGGCGTTTGTCTGCTTGAGGACTCTCAATTTAGTCAGATTGACGAAGCCGCTATAATCCATAAAGCTAAAATATGGTCGAATAAGATCTCGAATGCAGTATCAAA
Source organism: Gammaproteobacteria bacterium (assembly GCA_047629275.1). Classification (GTDB taxonomy): domain Bacteria; phylum Pseudomonadota; class Gammaproteobacteria. Next base: position 11,560 of record JBLHWR010000009.1, on the reverse strand, counting down.
TTAGCGCTGTATTTAGAGCACGCATAAACTAACATATAAAATAACGGAACATAAAATGAGCCGCATTAATGTTGACCCCATCGAAATAGAAAAATTTCAATCCATCGCTAGTCGTTGGTGGGATACCAAAAGTGAATTTAAACCACTGCACGATATCAACCCCTTACGTTGCGACTACATAGAGCAGCGAAGTGATGGTTTAAGAGGCAAACGCGTGCTAGATATTGGATGTGGCGGCGGTATTCTTGCGGAAGCACTCACCCGAAAAGGGGCTAATGTGACCGGCATTGATATGGCTGAAATGTCACTTAAAGTCGCAAAAATGCACCTGTACGAATCACAGCTAGAAGTCGATTATCAATTGACTACTGCTGAAGCATTTTCTGAAAACAATGTGGGTGCATTCGATGTTGTGACTTGCCTCGAAATGCTCGAACATGTTCCAGACCCAGAGTCAGTAATCGCCTCAGCAGCTAAGCTATTAAAACCAGGTGGGGATTTATTCTTTTCAACTATAAATCGTAATCCAAAATCCTTTGCATTGGCGATCATAGGTGCTGAATATCTGCTCAACATGGTACCCAAAGGGACTCACGACTATAAAAAACTCATTAAACCGTCTGAGCTAGCCTCCGCAGTGAGAGCAAATGAATTGAACCTATTAGATATCACAGGCATCACCTACAACCCGTTTACCAAGCACTACAAACTCAGCCGAGATATTGATGTTAACTACATTATGCATTGCACTCAACAATGATCGAAGCCGTACTATTTGATTTAGATGGCACCCTCATCGACACCGCACCTGATATGGGAGCAGCCCTTAACAATTTGTTAAGGGAAGAAGGTTATGAACCGCTGCCACTAGCAAGTATTCGCCCTTTTGTATCGCAAGGTGGGTTAGTACTAACTCAATTGGGGTTTGGCAAGTCTGTTACAGAACAAGAAATCGAGCCGTTGCGACAACGTTTTTTGCAACATTACCGAGATATTGTAGCTGATAACTCTGCTTTTTTTAACGGCATGGAAGAAGTGCTCATGACACTCGAAAAAAACAACTTGCTTTGGGGTATTGTTACCAATAAACCCGAATGGTTAACGACGCCTTTACTCAAAAAAATAAATCTAGGCCAAATGAGCCTAAGCCAACGAGCATCAGTCGTGATTTGTGGTGATACTCTAGAATTCAAAAAACCTCACCCTCAGCCGCTAATTGTTGCCGCTAAGACCATCGGTGTGGCATGTGAAAATTGCATTTATATCGGTGATGATAAACGTGATATCGACGCTGGAAATTCAGCCAATATGGTTACACTCAGCGCAGCCTATGGCTATATCGAAGCAACCACTGATTTGGCTGAGTGGAAAGCTGATGGCAATTTAAATCAACCGCTAGACCTGCTCAGCCATCCCTTTCTTGTTAATGAAACCTGTAAATGAAATTTAAAGCGAACCAAAGCAACTTCACAAAATGACACAAATACCCAAAAACTTTGAGCCCAGTGCTGATTTATTAAAAGATAAAGTCATACTTGTCACTGGTGCGACTGGCAGCTTTGGTCGTGTTGTATCAATGGCCTATGCAAAGCACGGTGCGACCGTCATTTTACTCGCCAAAAATTTACGCTCAGTCGAAGCACTTTACGATGAAATAGAATCGCAGGGCTATCCAAAACCGGCCATTTACCCAATGAATCTGGAAGGTGCAACTGAACATGATTACGCTGAGTTAGCCAATAACATAGAAAAGGAATTCGGTCAGCTCGATGGACTGGTTCATTGTGCTGGCACACTAGGTGCACCGACACCGTTTGAATATAGCGATACAGAAACTTGGCTCAAAGTACACCAAGTCAACTTGCATGCGCCTTACCTTCTTACCAGAAGTCTTATTCCATTACTGAAAAAGTCAGCTAAGGCCTCTGTTGTGTTTATGACAGACGATAAAGTCGGTGCTTACTGGGATGCCTATGGTGTCAGCAAACAAGCGCTTGCTACGATGGCGCTCAATATTGCGGCTGAATATGAAGGCAGTAATATCCACATTAACTGTTTTAATCCAGGTAAAACCAACACGGCGTTTCAAATACGTGCATTTCCTGCAGCGGATGGCAATCAAAAACTCCCTCTACCTAGAGACCACACCAAAGTGTTTCTTTACTTGCTCAGCGATGATTTGGAAGAAAATGGGAAGTGTTACTTTCCTACTAATAGCTGATCAACTTATTCACAATAGTTAATAGAGCATGGCTCTAGCCATGTATTGTTTAACCATGCTTTTTGAAACCCCAAGCGTTTCGGCAATCTCAGCATGTTTCATGCCATCGAGCCTATTCATTAAAAATGCTCGAAGACATTTTTCTGGCAATCCCTCAAGCATTTGAATCAGTGCAGTGAGCGTTTCGGTCATCAGTACGACATCTTCTGTCGATGGCACAACAGATTCTTCACCATGGTAGTAGTAATAGGTTTTCAGATATCGTTGTTCTACCTTCTTACGACGCGCCTCATCAATAATAAGTCGAGAAGCATTGTGATCAGAAAAGCCCTCGGCTCCTTGATGTGATCCAACCTTTGAAATGAAAGCAGGCGTAAAAAAGTATTTTGAGCAACATCTTCTGCCTGATGCACGCAACCCATTTTTCTGCATAGCCAGACGTATAACCAATGATGATTATCGGCATATAGATTATGTAGCTGCTCTCGCAGCATGATTTCTTGTACAGACATGAAGGGGAATCCAGAAAAGACGCTGCTGACTCGGGTAGTCGGCTTGTATTACTCTTAGATTATAAATGTTAATGATTCGCATTACCAGCCTGGCAGTGGAAATTCATTCTTATGCTTTGCTCTTGTAAAAAAAAGGCCACGGTCATCAATATGATCGCGGCCTTTTAAATAGATATCCCAATTGTCTAACTAGGATAAAGTCGAACAATTACATTTTGGCTAACGCCTCTTCCACTGCGGAGCCAAACTCAGAGGGTCGCAAAATAATACCGACACCCGCTTTACGTAAAATATCAACCTTTTCAGCTGCGGACTCACCAACAGTCGTAACAATGGCGCCGGCATGTCCCATGGTACGGCCTTTGGGTGCAGTAAGCCCTGCAATATAAGCAAGCACTGGTTTTTTCATGTGATCACGGGCATATTCCGCTCCAGCGGCTTCCTGTGGGCCACCGATTTCGCCAATCATTACGATTAAATCTGTATCAGGATCTTGCTCAAAACGTTCGAGATGGTCTTTGAAAGCGCTACCATTAATTGGATCTCCACCAATACCAACACTGGTACTTATTCCAATTCCTCTGGCCTTCAATTGTGACGCAGCTTCATATCCGAGCGTTCCCGATCGACCAATTAAGCCTACATTGCCTTTCATGTAGATATGACCTGGCATGATACCCATCATTGCTTTACCGGGACTGATGGTGCCAGCACAGTTTGGCCCAGTCAGGCACATACGCTCGGCTTTCATGAAACTACGCATGTATCGTTTCACCCGCATCATGTCCTGGGTCGGAATACCGTCAGTTACACACACACAAAATTTTATACCAGCTTCAGCAGCTTCCATGATGGCATCGGCTGCAAAAGGTGGTGGTACAAATACTGCACTGGCTTGTGCACCTGTGGCCTTGACGGCCTCTTTTACGGTATTAAATACAGGTAATCCAAGATGCGTGTCACCGCCTTTACCTGGCGTTACGCCACCAACGACATTTGTGCCATAGTCAATCATTTCCTGAGCGTGGAATGTACCAATTTTTCCCGTGTAACCTTGAATAATAACGGGTGTTTTTTCGTCTAAAAAGATACTCATTGTTAGTTCCTCTTACTAGTTCTTCTGGGTCTACTAAGATTTAGTGACAGCAATTGATTCTGCAGCAGCAACTGATTTCTCAGCAGCTTCAGCTAAGGTTTCGGCAATGATTAATTTGACGCCACTATCTTCAAGAATCTGACGCCCCTTTTCAACGTTAGTGCCTGACAGTCTAACGATGACAGGTACTTTTACATCGAGCTTAGTCATCGCTTGAATAACGCCCTCAGCTACCCAGTCACAACGGTTAATACCCGCAAAAATATTGACTAAAATCGCATCGACGCTACAGTCTGAAAGCACCAGATTGAATGCCTTAGCCACGCGCTCTGGTGAAGCACCACCGCCAATGTCGAGAAAGTTAGCTGGCTCACCACCAACGTGCTTAATCATGTCCATTGTCGCCATCGCAAGACCGGCGCCATTGATAATACAACCAATGTTTCCATCGAGTCCGACATAGCTTAGGCCGCGATCAGCCGCGTTCATTTCACGAGCATCTTCCTGAGACTTATCGCGTAATTCAGAGACATTGGTATGCTTAAATAGCGCGTTATCGTCAAAACCCATTTTTGCGTCTAATGCAAGAATACGCCCAGCTTTGGTAACAACTAATGGATTTATTTCGACCATGGTGGCATCCAGATCACGAAATGCACGATAGGCCGCTTTGATTGCTTTTACCGCTTCGCTGATTTGTCCCGAACCTAGTTTTAAAGCAAAGGCGACTTGTCTCGCTTGGAAGTCCTGCATACCGATGGCGGGCTCAACTGGAATGCGAATAATGTCGTCTGGATCAGTGTCTTCTATGTCTATGCCACCAGCGGCTGATGCAACACACATAACACCTTCAGTGGCACGATCCAAAACGAATGCAAGGTAGATTTCTCGATCAATTGCGGTACCCGCTTCAACATAAAGACGATAGACCAGCTTACCATTGGGTCCCGTTTGGTTGGTTACCATCCGTTTACCCAGCATATCGTTCGCAGCCGCTAAAACTTCATCTTCAGAATTACAAACTTTAACGCCACCTGCTTTACCCCGCGCACCCGAATGAATTTGAGCCTTTACCACCCAAACTTCACCACCGATTTCTTTAGCACGATAAACCGCTTGTTCAGGGCTATAAGCCAATCCACCCTGAGCAATTGGCATTCCATACTCTGCCAATAAAGCTTTAGCTTGATACTCATGTATATCCATTATCTATACCTCTTCTGTTTCACTTATTTTTGACTTATTTTTTGGCTTGAATAGCTGCGTCAGTATTAACGATGTTTTCAGCCATTTTGGCCGAAGCGGCATCGATCATACGGCCATTGAGCTGTGCGGCACCCTTGCCTTGAACCGCAGCTTCTTTAAGGGCAACCAAGACGGCATTCGCATGTTCGACTTCTTTTTCTGGTGGGGAGAAGACATCATTTGCCAATTCGATTTGTGAGGGGTGAATAGCCCACTTGCCTTCATAACCCAACGCAGCTGCTCGACGAGCGGCATCCATATAACCTTCAGGATCGTTGAAATCTCCAAATGGGCCATCGATTGGACGAATGCCGTAGGCACGACAGGCTACGAGCATTTGTGAAAGGCCGTGGTGCCATTGGTCACCCAAATAATCCGGATTCAAGCCACCAATATTAGTGGTACGGGCACGACAACTAGCGGCATAATCAGCCACACCAAAATGCAATGCTTCCATACGTGGACTGGCGCGGGCGATTTCATGCACATTGGCCATACCCAGAGTAATTTCAATCAGTGCTTCAATACCGATTTTATTGGTGAAACCTTTCGCAGTTTCAATTTGTGTAAGCATGGCATCAACCATATAGATATCCGCTGCGACGCCTACTTTGGGGATTAACAAGGTATCGATTTTGTCACCAGCCTGCTCGACAAGATCAACAACATCACGATACATATAATGTGTATCCAGGCTATTAATACGAATGGAAATGGTTTTACCTTTTCCACGCCAATCGATGTCGTGCAGCGCCTCAATGATATTTTTTCGGGCTTGCACTTTATCACCTGGAGCAACGGCATCTTCTAGATCTAGAAACACATAATCAACGTCGCTATTGGCCGCCTTGTCAAACATACCTGGATTAGACCCTGGCACCGCTAGTTCGCTTCGTTGTAAACGCTGCCGGGCTGGTGGATATACTGTATGGCTCATAATAGTTAGTCCTTTTTATAAAATTAATTGAAATTGATGAGAAGAATATTACTCGCAACTAACCTTTGTAAATTATAATTATATAGTTATAGCTTTTAAGACTTAGCAGAATTATTTATGAATTCATTTATATTTCTTATGAGCGGAGTATACGTTCAGGGTAAGCAGCATGACTATCGCCATACCGACATGAGGCCACATTTTTGCGACTATCAAGGGGAGAAGTGATTTTAAGACAGGCAATAGCCCAATGGTATGAAGCATTAATCAATTAGAAGTAAAAAAATTCTTATTGATTAGAAACTTGAAAAGCTGACTTGAATAAGTTGTTGATTAAGCGCAGAACGCTAGAATTATGGTTGTCTTGTAGTTGATAGGGAGATTTTTTGGTCGGGATAGAATTGATGAAAGTGGTTTTATGGATGTGAAAAAATGATCTTTGTTAACTCAATTTAGTAGGATAGGCAGTCATTCACAAAGTCACAAGCGACCGCTAATGTCGGTCAAGGCGCAGACAACACAGCGTATAAACAATTATCCGAAATACTCCCTTAAGTGATTTACTCTATCAGAGCAGTGACCAAAAAATAGACGAAAACACTGCCCAGCCAAATATCAATAAGCAAATATAGATAAAAGAACTTTCGCTTTTCTGGATCCTTTGCCACTGATAAAGTGAGATATAAAAACAGCGATAATAAAGCTAACAATACAATAACAAAATGCATAATTTTTTTCAGCCAATCGGTTAATATTTTTGAAAATGCGTAAAACTAGACGCTCAAGGTTAAGGGCTCTCGCACCTTGCGGCCGCAATGGCAGTCAGATTCACTAAGCCCCGAACTGTAATTGAAGAAGTCGCAATATGCGCTGCAATATCACAGCCCAATAATATAGGCCCTAGCGTAATACCACCCCCTAGTACTTTAAGCATGTTACTGGTGATATTAGCAGCATCTAAATTTGGCATGACCAGTAAGTTCGCCGATCCTTTAAGATCAGAATTGGGAAAGACTTTATCTCTGATTTTAGATGATATGGCAGCATCTGCATGCATTTCGCCATCCACCATCAACTCAGGATCAAGTTCATTAATTAACTTAAGTGCCTGTCGCATTTTTAGCGACGATTCGGAATCACGACTGCCAAAATTAGAATGAGACAATAAAGCAACTTTAGGTTTAAGGCCAAACCGCTTAATCTCTTCTGACGCTCTTATAGTCATTTTAGCAATTGCTTCCGCCGTTGGGTTTGGCGTAACTTGTGTATCACACATAAATATTGTATTGCGGCTTAAGATCAGCCCATTTAAGGAAGAGACTTCATTAATACCTGTGCCTTGCTGAGTGACACTCAACACGCGCTTTAAGTGTCGATGAAAACGACCGATCGTGCCACAAATCATCGTGTCAGCTAATCCCATTTTGAGCATTAGTGATGCTTGGATCGTGGTACTGGTGCGAACCATATCGCGTGCTTCTGTGAGTGATTGTCCTGACCGTGCAGCAATAGAATGATACAAAGACCACCACGTTTCGTCGTCATTATAATCAAGGATTTCAAAGTCGACCCCAGGTCTCATTTGTAAACCGTATTCTGCTATCAAACGAGTCACGACATCGGGTCTTGCCAATACAATCGGGTAACATAGTTTTTCTAAAACGATATTTTCAACTGCCTGCAAAACAGTGGGGTTTTCACCTTCGGCAAACACTACTTTTCTGCGCTGTTCACGGGCCTTGTCAAAAACAGGCTTCATAAACATGCCGGATCTGAATACGAAGGACGTTAATTTAGATCGATAAGCATCCATATCTTTGATCGGTTGCGTTGCAACACCAGAGTCCATTGCTGCCTGCGCAACTGCAGGTGCTATCGCTAAAATTAGCCGTTGATCAAACGGTTTAGGAATCAAGTACTCTGCTCCGAACGTCAACGATTCTCCATGATACGCATTAGCGACGACATCATTTGTCCCAGCCCGAGCCAGTTTTGACAATGCTTCTACACAGGCAACTTTCATGGCTTCATTAATTTCGGTAGCACCTACATCTAATGCGCCACGAAAAAGAAATGGAAAGCATAAAACGTTGTTCACCTGATTGGGGAAATCTGAACGGCCTGTGGCAATAATAACATCAGGTCTGACTTTTTTAGCTAGGTCAGGATCGATTTCAGGCGTGGGATTCGCCAAAGCAAAAACAATCGGTTTAGCACTCATTGATTCAAGCACTTCTGGCATTAATAAATTACCTGCCGATAGACCCAAAAATACATCAGCTCCCACCATAGCTTCAGCTAAAGTTCGCATGGGTGTATCTCTTGCAAATGTCTGTTTATATTCATCCATTGACTGTATTCGGCCCTCAAAGACAACGCCGTCCAGGTCCGTAACAATAATATTATTCCTATCTAAACCCATAGACACTAATAAATTTAAACAAGACAGTGCGGCTGCACCCGCACCAGAGGCGACCAGCTTTATCTGTTTTATATCTTTACCGACTACCGTCAATGCGCTCATCATAGCTGAAGCTACGACAATAGCAGTGCCGTGTTGATCGTCATGAAAGACAGGAATAGATAGCCGTTCTCTTAGATACTTTTCGACATAAAAACAATCAGGTGCTTTGATATCCTCTAAGTTAATGCCACCAAATGTCGGCTCAAGTCTTTCGATTGTTTCTGCCAGTAGCATGGGGTCGTTTTCATCAATTTCTATATCAAACACATCGATACCGGCGAAACGCTTAAACAATACGGCCTTGCCTTCCATCACGGGTTTAGAAGCCAAACTACCAATATTACCCAGCCCTAACACTGCAGTGCCGTTAGTGATTACACCCACTAAGTTTGCTTTGCCGGTATACAGACGGGCAGCCATTGGGTCAGCGACAATTTCTTCACAAGGATATGCGACGCCTGGCGAATAGGCCAAAGCCAAATCTTGCTGCGTTGTAAGCGGGGTCGTCGCCTCTATTTGTAGCTTTCCTGGTGTTGGATATAAGTGGTAATTAAGTGCTTTGTTGCGATATTCATCTGCCGCCATAATTTTATCTCCAAACCGTTTTCAAAAGGTATGATTAATTATAACGGAATATGCCATTTGGTGTGAAATATTGCCTAGGATCTGTTGCAATTTAAGTTCGCTCAAAGCCTCGCTCGGGCTATACTGTTTTTTTGTATTATCATTGGCGCATGAAGTTTACCATTCAGATTAACACAGGACCTTATACCCATCAGGCCTCTGATACTGCGTACCAGTTTACTTGTGCGGCTTTAAAAGCGGGTCATTCTATACACCGTATATTTTTTTATCATGATGGCGTGAATAACAGCTCAATGTTCAACGTGCCACCAAGTGACGATCGAAATATTCAACAGCTATGGTCAACACTGGCTGAGCAGAACTCAATCGATATGGTGGTTTGCGCAGCTTCAGCTCAACGCCGTGGTATTCTCGATCAAAGAGAGGCTCGCCGTCACGCTAAACCTGCTGCTAATATTGCACCTAATTTCACTATTTCAGGTCTCGGTCAATTGATTGAAGCCGCTATCGTGTCTGATAGACTGCTCATATTCGGTGATTAGGTCTTAATGAATATTTAATAAGGATTTTTGGTAAGTAATATGTCTGTCTCTAAATCTTTTGTTTGTATCAATCGTAAAGCGCCCTATGGAACAATTTACGCGCTCGAAGCATTAGAAGTGGTTTTAATTGCAGGGGCATTTGAGCAACAGGTAAAACTGATTTTCATGGATGACGGGGTCTATCAGTTGACGCAAAATCAGAATCCCACCGGCATTGGGATGAAAAACTTTTCAAAAACCTTCGCTGCACTCAGTGACTATGATGTTGATGAAATTTTCGTTGATTATGAATCACTTAATCTGCGTGGGCTGGACGTCACCGACTTGCAACAGTTAACGCATGAAACAAGTGAAGGCGAAGAACGGTCGTCTATAAACGTAGTGACGCGCACAGAGTTAGGCGACATTATTGAATCAGCAGATATTCTATTCAACTTTTAATCTCGTTGAACGAATTGTTAGCCGACGTAGAAACTGTCATTAGAATTTATTATTTACAACCATTGAATTGCGACTAACGTTGAAAACTTATCATGCCGACCTTACATACAGTTAACAAATCTCCTTTCGAACGAAATTCTTTAGAGACCTGCCTGTCTTTATGTAAGTCGGATGCGAGTGTTTTGTTAATTGAAGATGCCGTTGTTGGCGCATTGCAAAACACAATTATTTCCGAAAAAATTTTAGAAGCTGTCGAATTTGGCGTTAAAGTTTATGCGTTAAATGAAGATTTGGAAGCAAGAGGACTGCCGCTCAGCCGATTAATTAATGGCGTTAGTATCGTAGATTACGCTGGGTTTGTTGATTTAGCCGCCAAGAACACTAAAGTTCAATCTTGGCTATGATTTAAACTATAACGGCTGAATTTAGTATAATATATTAAAGTTAAAATAGGGTAAGCACTATCATGTCATTAGATGTAAACGGCGTTAACTATGAAACTGATGAAGAGGGATATCTCGCCAATTTAAACGATTGGACCGTTGATATTGCCAAAGCGCAGGCAGTCAAAGATGGCGCAAAACTTGAAGAAGCGCATTGGGAAGTCATACATTTTCTTCGAGAGTATTACGACGAATATCAAATCGCACCCGCTGTCCGAATCCTCACCAAGGCCATTGGCAAGCGACTGGGTAGCGATAAAGGTAATAGTAAGTATCTGTATCAACTGTTTCCACATGGACCAGCAAAACAAGCGTGTAAATATGCTGGATTACCTAAGCCAACTGGCTGCATTTAGCATATTTAAAGTAGATGTCCTACTATTACCTTAGCAGCATCGTTGAGTGACTATATTTTTCGCAATTGCGTTTTATTTTGCGGCGGTGGTCATGACTTTAGGCTTGGGACACAAAATTTATCAGTATTGGTCGACGCCAGCCCCGTTTAGAATTCCCATAACACCAGCACCGTCGACCCTTCCCGGCGTGGTACTGCGAATGTTGGCCGAGATATTTCTATTTAAAAGTTTGTTTAAAGCCAATAAATGGATCTGGATACTGGGCTGGGTATTTCATGCCTCTTTAGGGCTCGTCATGTTGCAACATATTGTTTATTTCCAGCAGCAGCCACCTGTTTGGATTTATCAATTACAACCCTACACTCAGTTTGCGGCTTATCCGTTACTGGTTAGTCTCAGCGGGCTTCTATTAAGACGATTTATGGTTGATCGCATCCGCTACATATCATCTCCCTCAGACTTCTTAATGTTATTCCTTTTAATTGTAATAGCATCTTCTGGTTTGTTGATGATGCTTTTTTGGACGCCTAATTTGTACGAGGTACAACAGTATTTTACCGGCTTACTTCGACTAACCATTAATCCATTACCTGATCACTTGTTACTTTATTTACATTTGCTTCTCGTTGTTTTTTTGCTACTCATCTTCCCGTTTAGTAAATTACTCCATGCGCCAGGGATATTTTTTAGTCCGACGCTCAATCAGGCAGATAACGCA